>CAYSHJ010001133.1:0-6436 GCA_964430385.1 uncultured Planctomycetaceae bacterium | reverse complement strand
GTCTACGACCTACGACTTCTACGACTTTGACGACGTGAGGGTGGCAAACCAGCGTTCGACAGTCCGGCCGCTGGCGGAATCGACATCGTTCTGAGGGTGGGCGAGGTTGTTGTCGTGGAGCAATCGCAGAGCTTCTGCGATCTCCCCTGCGGTCTTGTTCTTGTTGAAGACGTTGTGCAGCATCTCCGTCCGGGTCAGCCCCACCTCGGGAGCCTGCCGCAGCTCGGCCAGGAGCGTGTCGGCCGTGCGGTTGTCGAGCGACGATCCGAAGACGTATTCCGCGCTCCGTTCGCTGTAGTCCCAAATCGCCAACGCGGCCTTCAGGTGTTCGACTTTCACGACCGACGACATATCAAGCGCTGCGTACAGCACCGACAACCTCAAGACTTGAGCTTCGGCTCGTGTTGTCATCGAACCCAGCAGACCGAAGCGATCTCGCGACAGCCGCGGATAAACTTCGTGCCACAGCTTTCGAGCTTCGGGGGTTCTGTCGATCTTGCCCGCCGACGATGCGAACCTGACCGCTTCGCAAACGTGAGCTCGGATCGGTTCGAGGTCGTCGTCTTGCAGGTTGCCGCCATCAGGTAGAGATTTTGATCTCGCGACACACACCCACAGGAATCGGTTGCCGAATCCGTTGGTCTGCTCGGTCTCACTGAGATTGCGACGGAGTTCGTCGCGGGTGATGTGGCCAACGATGCTGATGTGAGCGTCCGTCGCTTTTGCGGGGCTGTTCTTGGTCATGGTACGGAGCGTGCCGGAATCCCACGCCTGCCGAATGGTCGGCGACAACGTGTTCGCTTCACGCCCCATCACTTTCAAGGTTCCGGCGAATTCCTCTTCGATGACCAGCAGCCGCTTGTCGGACACCCCAGGATCAATTTCGACCGTCTGGTATTCAACGACGCGCCCCTTCTCTTTGACGGGCTGTTGTTGTTC
Source organism: uncultured Planctomycetaceae bacterium (assembly GCA_964430385.1). Classification (GTDB taxonomy): domain Bacteria; phylum Planctomycetota; class Planctomycetia; order Planctomycetales; family Planctomycetaceae; genus CAYSHJ01. Next base: position 5,497 of record CAYSHJ010001133.1, on the reverse strand, counting down.
GATCTTGTCGTGGACCTGCCAAATCAGACCCTCACCGCTACTCAATCCACTGACGACCCGCTCGCGCGTCCAGTTTTCGTCGATGCCCTGCAACAACCGTCGGACATGCGACCACGACGAACCCTTGCGGCCTTTGGCGGACTTGCCCACCAACACCGCGAAGAGATTGACGTGATGGCGCGCCGACTCGGCCGTGGAGAATGCAGTCCTGCCCAGCACGTTTCCCACGCCAACAAGAAACTGAATCAGCAAAGCCACCGGATCAGCTTCGGAATGCGGCGAGACAATATCGACGAACCCACCGGTGACTCCGTGGAATGCTTCCTTCGCAGGCGGTGCCGGCCAGTCGGCCGTCGTCGCCGTTTCGGACGAACGGTTGCTCGTGCTCTTCGAGGAATCAGCCGCTTCTCCGAATCCCCGCCCCCTCAAATCTTTTGCCGCCGCGGCGAAGTCGCCGCCATGTTCCAGGGCTGCGAAGACCGCGAATGGGTTGTAGCAGCGATCCGGTGCAAACGGTCCAGCGGATGACGAGAACACATAGAACAACTTCCCGTCCTTCAAGGTCGCGCTGACACCAAAGTCTTTTCCCGGCCGCCGCCATTGTTCATTGTCGCCACCCCGCACCAGTTGCCAATCATGTTTGCGAAGCAGTTCGCGAACGTCGCCGCGTTCATTGAAATCATCGCCAGGACGCCCATTGCCCTTCCCCGACGTCCCTGCCGTTGGCTGCGGAGTTGTCTCGGAAAGGCCCAGCTTGTCCAGTACCGCACGATGCAGCGTCTCGACAGCTTCCAACAACTCCGCAGCGTCAACAGCCGCCGGTTGCTGTGCGCCAACCACGTCGTACACGTCGCCGCTGGGATGAATGCTCGGCCCGACCACCACTTGCTTGCCATTGCTCAGGACTTCAACGGTCGTTTTCTTGCCGTCGGGCAGCTTCTTGGAAATGTTCTGTATGGGTTTATCGACCTTATAGAACCAATGCGTTCTTGGATTCTGCGCCCGTCCTGCAATCAACGGCGTCGGTGGCAAGAACTGGTCGGCCAGTTCAACGGCCAGCGGGTGATCGAGGTCCACGCAAACGCGCTGACCACTTGGTTCGCCGAGCAACAGGCCGATGTTCTCGCCGTTGCGAAAATAGGTCGCGGCTTGTTCGGCTGTGAGGCGTAGCTTTTGCCATTCGCGCAAACGCGGCCCCTTCTCGCCGTGAGGAATCGGAATCGGTGCCCAGCCGCGTCGGATATATTGCCGCGCGGCTTCAAGTGCCGGAGAATTTGCCATCGAAATGAACCTCCTGACAGCCAGCCCCGCTCCGCAAGAACAAGGCTGGCTGTTCGAGTGTTTAAGTGGCTTATGTCGCGGTCGCGGTCTGCTCGATAGCGGCGAGCCACTGGCGCAAAGACGCCACTCGGAACAGCAGCCGGCCGCCGAGCCGGACGTGAGGTATCTCATCCAAGTGCGATCGGACGTGCCTATCGGACACGCCCAACAACCGCGCCGCGGTCTGCATCGACACGAGCAACGGCTCGAGCGCGGTCTCGGCCTTCACGGCGACAGCATCGGCAAGAGCGGCGTTAAGCATGGCTCGCCACCTCCTGCGGTGCCGCGAACTGCGCGGCGATTTCTGCGACGTGCTCTTCCTCAAAAACAAAACGATGTGAAGCGTCCAACGGCGGGCGACTGATTTTGCCAGTCTTGATTGCCCAACGAATCTGTGATTCGCTGGCCTTCACTCCGGCCCTTCGGAGTTCAGCAATCAATTCAGAAAGACACATTTGCATCACCTCCGGCAACAAAAAAGGGACAGGTCGAACACTGTCCCCTCAGTACCGTGGTGGTGTTGTGAGTTAGAAGCTCGCAGGGCTACTTGCTGGGGGTTTTCTCCGAACGGCTTTCGTTTCCTCCGCTTTTCTTTCGTTCGCTTCTCTTTTCTTCGCGTCAATCTCAACACGTCGCCGTCCGTTCGCGGTCGTGAACTTCGCGACGTTCGGATAGTAGATGGCGAAGGGCGTCCGCCAGCCGGTTTCGTCATCTTTGCCACCCCAAGAAACAATCCACCATCGGACGCCTTTTGGATTGTGTGCCTTGAGTGTCACTTGGGTTGTCTTCTCCCATGCGGCCAATTGTTTCAACAGTCCGCAGAGCGGCGTCATGTGCCACCCGTCAGGCGGGAGACCTCTCTTGAGCCAAGAGCCATTGGCATTCCGTGGTTGCTGCTCATGACTCGGCTTGCTGGCGACTTCGTGAGGTTGCTGCTCACCGGCAGGCGGAGCGCCGGCGACAACCGCGGACTCGGCAGACTTCGGTGGGTCAGCCAGCTCGGCATCGAATCCGATGTCCGACCAGTATCGCAGCAACAGTCCCCCGCCGTATTTCGACCGAGCAACTTCGCCGGGATGACGCGAGAAGTCCATCAACGCGATTTCCTCTGCATCCGCAATGTCGCGTTCCAAATGCTTGCGCAGGAGGCGTAATTCCGCGCGGTTGATTGGCGCGATGCTGGCCAACAAACCGGCCTCCTCAAACGTCTTTTTTTGGCGACGGGCGATCACAAGTTTCTGGGCTCCCTTGTGCGTCATGTTCAGGAAAACCCAGAACGCTTTGATCGTGTTCCGTGACAACCGCTGAAGGGCGTGTAATGCTGTGTTCGCGTCCACTTCGGCAATCGTCATCGGAACCTTGCCCACTGTCGCTTTTCTGACCGCCGGCTTGACTGGTTCCAAGTAGAAGGACAGACCGTCTTCCGACATTTCCAGATTCTCGGCAGCCGTTTTCCAGTCGAACGCCGAACCCCTTTGATGCGCTCGTGCCGCTTCGCCGCGGCTCTTGACCAAACCGTCTAGCAATTCGTCGGCTGCATAACCGAGCTTGCGAAACGCCGTATGAACGGATTGCGATACCGCATCCACGAGATACCTGCCTTTCAGCGGGCCGGCCACGGGCAGCGCGACAAGGCAGAATCGCACCACGCCCGGAGCCGCTTCGGCCGCGCGGCGTAGCTACTCGCCGCTCGACAACCCGATGGCGGATTCTTTCTTCACATCGAGCAAAGGGCAACGACACCGCTGGTTGTCGCGACAGCGGACATCAACCAAAATTTGCCGAGACCACTCGCGGCCCAAATCTGATGTTTCCCGGTTCGGCAGTTTCTGCCACATTGCAGCGCGCGGTCAGGATGGCCGCTGAAGTTCTCATGAGTTCTCATGGAGGGGCAAAGCCATGCGACTGCCCAAGCTGTTCTCGTTGATCCAATCACGTTTCGCGCGGCGGTCGAGCCCAAGCCGCTGGTCCGCAAGTCGCCGAGCGTCGTGGTCCGCCTATGGCGGATCGGCCGCTACGGAGTCGCTCGAAAGCCGCTGTCTGCTCTCCGCTGGTGACTTCGGCTTCGCCATCGGGGCTGGTTCGACACTCGAAGACATCGGGAGGGCCGTGGCGACGGATACGATCGGCAATGTCTACGTTACGGGAAGCTTTAAGGGAACCGTGGACTTCGACCCAGGCGCCGGCGTGACATCGCTGACGTCGTTCGGATTCACCGACGTGTTTGTGGCCAAGTACTCGTCGACTGGAACCCTGATCTGGGCCCGCCAGCTCGGCGGGACGGCGCAAGAGCAAGGCCTTGGCATCGCAGTCGACGGCTCGGGCAACGTCTACACGACGGGGGAATTCTCTGGCACATCGGATTTCGACCCCAGCCCGGGGACGAGTAACCTGACGGCCTTCGGGAGTAGTGACAGTGGAGACATCTTCGTCTCCAAGCTGGACAGCGCGGGCAACTTCGTCTGGGCCCGCCAGCTCGGCGGGACGTCCACCGAAGTTGCTAAAAGCATCAGAGTGGACGGCTCGGGCAACGTCTACACGACGGGGATCTTCGACGGCACGGTGGATTTCGACCCCGGCGCGGGGACGAGTAATCTGGCGACCTTCGGCAACTTTGACATCTTCGTCTCCAAGCTGGACAACGCGGGCAACTTCGTTTGGGCTCGGCAGATCGGCGGGACGGCGCAAGAGCAAGGCAATGGCATCGCAGTGGACGGCTCGGGCAACGTCTACACGACGGGGTACTTTCTCGGCACCGCGGATTTCGATCCCGGCCCGGGGACGAGTAACCTGACGACCTTCGGCGACGGAGACATCTTCGTCTCCAAGCTGGACAGCGCGGGCAATTTCGTCTGGGCTCGCCAGCTCGGCGGGACGTCCTACGACCAAGGCAGTGGCATCGCAGTGAACGGCTCGGGCTACGTCTATACGACGGGGTACTTTCGCGGCACCGCGGATTTCGATCCGGGGCCGGGGACGAGCAGCCTGACGAGTGCTGGGGTTCATGACATCTTCGTCTCCAAACTGCTTGACTCGGCGGACATCGAGAGCGCGGGGGTGACGGTGGAGGACGTGACGGCGGTGGAAGGCGTCGGCTTGGTGTTCACGGTCACGTTGGACAACGCGGTCCAGGGTGGCACGCAGGTGAACGTGACGTTGTCGGACGTGACGGCCACGGGCGGAGCGGCTCCGCTGGTCACTCCTGAAGACTACGACAACGTGGTGGCCGCTCTGAGCTTCGCGGGGACGGCGGGCGAGACCAAGCAGTTCACGGTCGCCACCCTGGACGACGCGGTGCTGGAAGACAGCGAGACCTTCACGGTCAGTCTGAATGCCGTCAACCCGCTGATCACCGACACGGACACAGGGAAGGGCACGATCACCGACGATGACCCGCCGCCGAGCGTCACGCTGGGTGTCACTCCCGCGACCCTCGCCGAAGCGGCCGGCACTTCCACAGTCACGGCAACGCTGACCGCCGTGTCGAGTTTCGATGTCACTGTCGATCTGGCCTTCGGCGGCACGGCCGCGAACGTGTCGGACTACACCCGGTCGGCCACGCAGATGGTGATTCCGGCTGGGAGCACGACGGGCACGGTTACGCTCACCGCAGTCCAAGACACGCTGGATGAAACCAACGAGACGATCGTGGTGGACATTACCGGCGTGACCAACGGAACGGAGTCGGGGACGCAGCAAGTCACCGCCACGATCACAGACGACGATTCGCCGGATATCGTGATGAACTCTGTCACCGCCAACGGCCAGACGACGTTGACCGTACAGTACGAGATTCTGATCTCGGCAGTGACCAGCCCGCTGAGTCTGCGTTTCTTGCAATCGATGGATTCAGTGGCCGACGGCGCGGACACCGTGTTGAGCACGGTCACGATCAGCAACGCGGCGGATCTGACGGTCGGTTCGCACACGCTCAACTTCACGATCGGCTCGCAAGTGTTGCTGCCCGGCGCGGGCAAGCCGGAAGTCGCCACCGATTATTTCATTCTCGCCGTCGCCGACCCGACCAACGCGATCACTGAAACCGACAGCGATCCACTGAACGAAGACAACACGGTCTCGTTCGTCGGGGCCTACGCAGGCTCAACCACGATCCTTTTGCACGGCGGCACGGCGGCGGACATCGTCACGCTAACGTATCCGTCAACGACATCTGGAA
>CAYSHJ010001132.1:0-1573 GCA_964430385.1 uncultured Planctomycetaceae bacterium | reverse complement strand
GCCACCATCGACCGTGTCGTTGCCCGCGCCGCTGATGATGAGGTCATTGCCGGCTCCACCGAGGATCGAGTCGGCGCCGCCATGACCATTGAGCGTGTCGTTGCCCGTTCCGCCAATGAGGAAGTCTGTTCCAGAGTTGATGTTGAGCGGGTCATTCGGGGCGTCCAGACCGGTGAAGTCGTTGGTGATGCCGCCCGTCAGGACATCGTTTCCACCGCTTCCCGTCAGCGTGTCGTTACCGAGCCCGCCGACCAGCGTGACCGAACCACCGACCACCGTGAAGCCGCTGGCATCCAAAATGTTGTTGCCCGCGTCGGTCGCTGCCATACCCACGCGGTAGGCCACTAAGCGGGCACGCTCGACGTTGGATAGTGCGTCGATTTCGCTCGCGCCGATGAATAACTGCGCGCTGGTCAGGGTCTGATTGGCATCGACATTCGTCATGACAATGTCGATTTCGTTGCCGCCGTTGATTATGTCGTCGCCGGAACCTCCGGCCAGTGTGTCGTCGTTGTTTCCGCCGAACAGCGAGTCGTTGCCGCTGCCGCCGCGGAGCGAGTCGTTGCCGTCGCCGCCATTGAGCGTCGCGGGGAGCGTCCAGCCCGTGGCATCGACGGTGTCGTTGCCATCGTTGCCGTTGACGGTCAACGTGGTCAACGGCAACGTGAACCCACCGCTGATCTGAATCGTGTTGTTGCCTGCGTTGCCGCTGATCGTCAGCGCCGTGTTCGGATTGCGGAACGTATGGCTTTCAAACCTCGGGCCGTTGGAGGTGCCCACTGCTGCACCCGAGTTATGCGCGGCGGCGACCGTTCCGTTGATTCCACGCGTCACTGTGAAAGTATTGCCTGCGACTGCTGTGACCAGCATCTGTTCCGAGTCAATTTGAATCGCAAACGATCCTCTGGCCGGGAACGCTGCAGCGATAACCAACGTGACTGCAACATCGGATGCCGTGACGGCACTCGCCAACGCGCCCGTCGCTTCCCGACTGCTGATCGTCGTGAAGCCCGCACTGCTGGACATCAGGATGTTGTCATTACCTGACGCCGGCGTGTTCGTGTTGAAGAGCCGGTTGGTAGCGAACGTCTCGTCGCGGATCGGTTCCAACCCGAGGTAAGCGACGGTCGAAGACCCGTCGAACACGACCGTGCCTGAATTCGGTCCGGTCGCATTGTACGTGACCGTGGTGAACGTGCCGCTAATGAACTGAGCCGTGTCGCCAGCGAATTGTGTGAGTCCATCGATGGTCATGCCTGCTGTGGGAATCGGGTTGCCATTGACAAAGTCGACAATGAAGAGGTCGTCGTGAGTACCCACTGGGCCTGGCGGCGTTATCACTGTGCCAGTGCCACTGTCAAGTACCAGGTTCCGGTCTCCCCTCACCGTAAAGGCGGCGCTGGTATTCGAAGTGTGGTATACGACGACAGGCGGGTCGGCCGTAAAGGTTGGACCGGGTCCGAAAGTCGTCAGAGTCACCACGATCTCGCCAGGAAAGCCAAACGCTCCCAAATCGATCAAAATCCGCCACGTATCAGCCGGCGGGTCGTTGTCGATGATCGTGCCGGTGCCG
>CAYSHJ010001131.1:0-6742 GCA_964430385.1 uncultured Planctomycetaceae bacterium | reverse complement strand
GAGAAAGGCCTGCGACGTCGTGCGGACGATGTCGTCGATTTGGTCCCAGCGGTCTTGCTCGAAGTCCGCCGGCTCGTCGTCCCACGGACCGAGTCGATGAAAGCCGGTCGCGATGATCGACTCACCGGTCGCGTCCGGCAGTTCGTCGCCGGCGAATTGTTCCAGGATGAAGCGGTCATACGACATGTCGGCGTTGACGGCGGCGATGACGTAATCGCGATATCGCCACACACTCGGCTTCGCGCCGTCTCGTTCGTAGCCGTTCGTTTCCGCGTAACGAACCAAATCAAGCCAATGTCGGCCCCAGCGTTCACCGTAACTCGGTCGATTGAGCAAGTCGTCAATCAAGCGTGCCCACGCCACGGGTGATTCGTTCGTGAGGAAGTGGTCTTGCTCGTCGAGTGTCGGCGGCAAGCCGATGACGTCAAGGTAGACTCGCCGCAACAAATCCGTTCGCCCGGCGGGTGGGTTCGGCTGCCAACCGTCTGACTCCAATTTAGCCAGGATGAATGCATCGATCGGAGAGCGAACCCAGTCGCGATTGCGAACTGCCGGCACGGACGGACGAGCCACCGGCCGAAAGGACCAATGTTGTCGATCCGCATCAGTCACGTGAGCTTCGTTCACCAAGAGATCTTGTTCGTTGGCTTTCGGCTCCGGTGGGGCACTCGAGCTGACAGCGACGAAGCCTGTCAGACCGAAGACGAAGCTCAAAGCAATTGTTCGCAACAAAGACATGTCGGACCTCACGACACGAGTACCTAGCGCGAATTGCGGACCGTCCTGAAAATTCCATGATAGCGTGTTTCACGCTAGTCCGACGCGCAAGCTCGCGCGGCAGCCACGGCTGGTTAGAAGTTCCATTTGGTGAAAGGTTGCAGTCGTGTGTGGCACGTCCCTGACCATCGGGAAGGGCGTGGAAATCCGATGACACCACAAGCCACACGCCCTTCCCGATGGTCAGGGCGTGCCACCCAAACTCACAAATTAGCCGGCCGTGCCGCGGCAGCAAAGCCCTGAGTGCGATACGACGCGTAACGCGAGTCAGTATCCCCAAGCAGCGAGGGCGCGTCCAGCAGCGACGGGACAGTGCATCTTTTAAGCTCGTGCGGCTGGCCGGGTCGCTAGGCCAATCAATTCCGAAACGCGAGTTGAGAGAGACCGAGCTTGGAGTCCGAGGCCGACGTGGTCAAATCGGCCGGATGATGCCCCGACCACAAGCGGCGGACTTGGGGACTGATGCGGAAGTACGCTCCCAGAATCCGCGGATCCCATTGCGGCCCGCGGTTTTCGCGAAAGATGACTTCGATCCGTTCCAGAGGCATGCCGCCACGATAGGGTCGGTCGCTGCCCATCGCGTCGTAGGCGTCGGCCACCGCCAGCACGCGAGCCATCAGCGGAATCGCCTCGCCGTTGAGTCCATCGGGATAACCAGAGCCGTCAAACGCTTCGTGATGATTGCGCACGCCGGGCAGCACGCGCTGCAGATTCTTCAGTCCGCACAGAATCTGATAGCCGATCAGCGGATGCAGTTTGATCTGCTCGAATTCCTCGGGTTCCAGCCGATCGGTCTTTCGCAGGATGCGGTCATCGACGCCGATCTTGCCGATATCGTGCAGCAGTCCCGAAAGGTACAGGTCGCTCAATTCCGCCGTCGGCAAACCCAACTCTTCACCCAAGCAGCGAGCCACCAACGCGACTCGTTCGCTATGGCCGCGCGTGTAACTGTCCTTGGCATCGATCGTGGAGACCATCGAATGCACGAAGCTCATCAGGAGACCTTCGTTTTGCAGATACAGATCGCGGTTGTGTAAGTGCGTTCCCAAAATCGCGGCGATGGACTGCAACAGACTGGCCTCGACGCTGCCAAATTCGCGGCCAGCCGTGTTGCAATTAACGAGCCAGCCAAAACGGCGCGACTGGTCGCCAATCGGGCACAGCACGAAATTCCGCAGCCCCGGAAACTCTCGGCCCAGGACGGTTCCCTCGACCCGGTTTTTGACCAACGGACGTTTCCACTCACCAGCCGCGAAGTTCGCACACAACCGCGTCAAACCTTGCTCGCTGAACGGCAAGTCGCCCGTCGTCAGATAGTGCATCGTGCCACTCGCCTCTTCAAACCACAGAGCCGCGCCCGCAGATTGAGTCAGCTCGCGAACTCGACCCAAGCACAGATCCCCGAGTTCCAGCGGAGATCGCGACACGGATAGATTCCCGGTCAGCGAATGCAGCAGCGTGATTTCTTCGTAGGTCTGATCGATCTGCTCGCCAACGGCGAAAAGTTCTGTCCGCAATTCTTTCTCGCGCGACTCCGCGGAAACTTGAGCCCAGATGGCTTCAATCAATCTCTCGACCAACGCCGCAGCAGCAAACGGCTGCCGACTGAGCCATTCGTCCAGCTCGAGCTGTGACCAACCCGCCTCCGCCGCAGCCAAGACGAAGTCCGGCGGGCAAACATCCGGGCGCGACCGAATGCAACCGACGGCGACCAGCCGTGTCTCGCCCACCGCGGGCAACGGCAAGGCGTACAACGTCAGCCCCGATTCCAACGCCCAAACCCCCGGCCCTTTCACCGAATGCGGATCGTCAAACACCATCAACGGCAACTCTTCCAATTCATCCACCGTACTGGCGATCACGCGAGGACCGGACTCGTCGTTCGCCAGGCACCAGAACGGCAAGTTCGAGAGCCGCGCATACTCATGCAGTTGGCGCACCGCGGGCTCATGATCGCTGGCGTCCCGGCGATTCACCCAATGAGCCAACTCGATCGACGAGTCGGCCTGCGCTGCTGAGATTAGTTCCGTGAGCATGGTTGCGTCAGTCCCACCGAAGGAAGGGCTGAGCAACCCTAGGTCGCCATTTCGACTGTCGCCAAATGACAACGTCCGTGTCCTGGCAACCCTCAGTCAGAACTCAACGAAAACAAGGACTGTGCCGGTGGTGCGGGGAGGAACCAGAGCACAGGAGTCAGGAATTGCAGTCTTCAACAGCATTTCGATTCGGGTGAGCAACCGTTGGTCCTCGGTGTCTGCGTCCCAGCGATCGACACGAACGTCGTCGGCGCGGTGGGCTTCGGATCGTCGGAAAGGCTGTTCGCCAACGCGATCACCACTTCTCGATACGGAGCTTGCGACAACATCTCGCCCAGCGAGTCAGTCACCTCGACGCGCTCGCCGCGTGCCAGCGTCAGGCCAAAGTCGGTCGTCACGTTCTTCCACGGACCCCGATAAATCACGGTCCGCAGCGACTCTCGCGGCGAGGCGGTCAACGGTTTGACCGCGCGCACGGTCAGACTCCTAAACTCGAATCGACCAACGGTCATCCACGGTTCCGATTGGCGTTCGACCAACTCGACGCCATGAAACCCCGCCAATTCAAAAGCCTCGAGAAAGCGATCCTCGCGAAACGCACCGCTGATGCAGCCGCTCCATAAACGCGGATCGGCCTGTAACTCGGCGGGAACATCCTCGCTGCTGGCGATGTCGCTAATGACGGCTCGCCCGCCGGGCTTCAGCACGCGGAACAATTCCGCGAAAAGTCGTCCTCGATCGTCGCTGCGCACCAAGTTCAAGACGCAATTCGACACCACCACGTCCACTGTTCCATCGGCCACCAGTGGCGCGGTTTGTCGTAATGACTGCGCATGTACTTCCGCTTGCAACCAATCGCCGCTGGTCCGCACCGGGTGCTCGGCCAAATACCGCTCGAACAGTTCGAGATCCAGCCGTAGGTCTTGAATCTCGCCTTTGCGAAATTCGACGTTGTGAAACCCCAGCTTCTCGCCGACGTCCAGTTGATAACGTCGAGCGAGTGCCAGCATTTCGGCATTGCAATCGACACCGATCACACGGCCGCTCGGCCCCACCACCTGAGCCGCGATATAACAAATTTTCCCGCCGCCCGAACCGAGGTCGAGAACCACTTCGCCGGGCTGCACGTACTTTGACGGATCGCCACAGCCGTAGTCGCGCTCGATAATCTCGGTCGGAATGCTGTCGAGATATCTCCGGTCGTAGTTGACCGGACAGCACAACGCCGCCTCGGACTGATGAGCCGCTGCGCTGTACCGTTCCCGGACGGCCACTTCGACGTTCAGACTGCTGGTACAGCAACTCGAATTGGTTGATGACATTCCGATCCTCGCCCAACTTGGAGAAATTCGCAGCGCGACACCGAATTACTCGACAGCCGACAAGCCCGCGCACAGGCCGCGAAAGATGGCGATCTTCTCGGTCGGTGTCAGCAGCGTTGGTTTGTATTTTTTCCAGAGTGGCTCCGCCTGACCGTGTTGAGCGGCGAAGGCGGACAATAACTCAAAGCCATCCTCGCGCCACAGCATGTCGGGAAACGCGGCGACCAGCTCAAATGCCTTGTCGATCTGACGCTGCTTGGCCAAACGGCAGGCCAATCGCAGCGACCACAGCAAACTCCAGTCGCTGTCCTCAGTCGAAACCTTCTGGCCTTCGGCTTTCGTGGGCTGATAGGCGGCCAATCGCTTGGCCACTCTGGCGGCATCGCCTTGCTCGACCACCTCCGCCGTTTCACGTTCGAGCTTGTCGCGCGGATCACTGAAGTTGCCGGTCGTCGCGGCGGTCTCACACTGGCGAGCGAAGTCGGACTTACCTACCGCGCGGAGTCGCTGGCCAAGCCGTACGCACAAGTCTGTCTTGAGGAATTCTTCGCGAGCCTCATCCGGAGTGCTCACCACCGCGCGACTGGTGGCTTCGGTCCAGACTGCAATGACCAGCGGCCAATCGACCGCTTGTTTCAGAATTTCCGTCTGCAAGGCGAACCTCGCGTTGGCCGCATCGAGCGCCGCCCGGCATTTGCCCCGATATTGATTCAAGGCTTGGCGAACTCGATCGTCGGTCTTCAGGTCGAGTGTCTTCTTCAACGCGGCTTTGACTTCCTCGCCGCCATCCTTGGAAATGGCATCCGTCCGTTTCTGAGCCGAAAGGAGAGTCGGGGCGTGACCACGCAGATGTTGCAACGCGACGGCGAGTGTCTCAGCCGCTGGCTTCGCCTGACCGAGCAATGTCAGGGCGCGCGCCACTTCAGCGGCCGCGATCGCGTTCAGTCGCGGTGACAAGGCCTCGGGAAGTTCCAACTGCATCATCTCCTTCATCTCCGGCAGCACAAAGTCAGCCGGCAGGGAGATCGACTGGAGAGCCGCAACGGCATTCGCAAGCGCTGTGCTGGCAGCCTCTTTCTGGCCAGCCGTGAATCGCGCGGCAGCGGTGCAGGCCCACACACGAGCCTGCGTCGCGGGCAATTCGTCACGCACGGCGGCCGCGATCGGATCGTTGCTTTCGCGAGCCTTCGACTGCGGCGCGACAACCACGGCGTCGGCCCACGCGGTCAGACAGTCGGCTTTCGTCTCGGGATCGGAAGCCGATCGGGCCCACTCGAGTCCCTCGTCGGCATGTCCACGCAGCACGAGCGTGACGGTGGTCACCACTCGCTGTGGTGAATTCCAGGCAATGACCGGCAACACCGCGGCGGCTCCGTCGAGATCAAATGTCCGCAACAGGCGAACTCGACGCGCGAGCGCGGCCAGAACTCCAGCCGATCCCGGAGGGAGAGCGTTCTTTTGCATCAAGTTTTGCGCGTCGTTCGCACGCCCGCTGACGAACAGTAACGCGGCCAAGTCGGTCGTGGTGTCGAACGTCAATCGGCCGAACTCCGGCAACTCGCGAGCGGCCTGGAACGCTTGATCGACGGCCTTCCTGGCTGCGTCCTGGCGACCGGCCAAAAGCTCCTGCCAACCGATCTGCGTGAGCGGCACCGTCTGATGAAACTTGACCTCTTTTCCAAACTTCAATAACTGTTCCAGGTTTTCCTGCGCGGCCTCAAGATTTCCCGCTTCCACGAATGCCTCGGCCGTCAATCTTCGGCAGTACGACTTGCTCCGGTTCTTCTCGGTCTGCCGTGAGATTTCGACCATGACAGGCAAGATCTGACTTCGCAGTTCCAAGCCGCGCTGCTTGGCCGACTTTGCGGGTTCTTTCGCTTTGCCGCCATTCTTGGTGGACACCTTGTCATTCGCGATGACAGGCGTTTGACCGCTTGAATTCGTTCGTGTTTGCGGTGGCGGCAGTACCGGCGCTGGGAGCGGACCAGTCGGCGTGTAAAACAAAAAGTACCACACGCTTCCCGCCGCCAAACCGACGGTGCCCAGAGCTGTCACGAGCAATGGCGCGGAAGTCTTCTTGGCTGCGGGAACAGCCGCCCTCGCTGTCGCGGCGGCCTGCGCCTCCGCATTGGCGGCATCGCTCCTCGGAGCCGTAAAGATGGGCATCTGGCACATTTCGTTGCAGCACTTCACTTCCTTGCCAGCGACCTCCGAACCCGCGAAGCCGGGCGTTTCACACATCGGGCATACCAAGCGTTTGGTCTTGCCTTTTGCCGGACGCGGCAACAATAAGATCGCGCGCGCGGCCGCAGCCATGTCGACACCAAACGGATCATCATCGTCCGTTTCCGCGTCTTTGCTCTTGGCAACAGTGGCCGTTGTGACAGTGGCCGTTGTGACAGTGGCCTTTGTGGGAATCTTGGTCGGGGGAATCTTGGTCGGTGCAGCAGGACTGGGCGTTGTCGCGTCGGAGGACGCAGCACTCGGTTTGACCAACGAAGTTTTTGGAGGGATGGATTTCCCCGGTTTTCCGCCCCCCTTCATCGAAGCGCCACAAAATGGACACTCCTCGGCGTCGTCGTCGAGCACCGATTGTTTGCAACTCGG
>CAYSHJ010001130.1:0-2702 GCA_964430385.1 uncultured Planctomycetaceae bacterium | reverse complement strand
TCGTGTCGAGAAAGTTTTCCGCGTGGATCACTTCTGACCCGACATGGAAGGACAGCAACAGCAGGCCGTCGTCCCTGAGAACACGGTGCATTTCCGCGAACGCCAGCACGAACTGCTCCGGCGTCAAATGCACGATGCAGTAGAAGGCGAGAATCCCCACGATGGACGACGACTCCTGCCGCAGCAAGCAGAAGTCGCCGACTTCAAACCGAGATTGCGGAAACGTCCGGGACGCAATCTCGATCATCTTGGGAGACAGATCGACTCCGGTCGCCATCAACCCCAACGATGCGAGATGCGCCGTCGTGTGTCCGGGCCCACAGCCAATGTCGAGCACCGGCCGCTCCGCACCGACGATGGTGGCGAACTCCTTGAGCCATTCGCGATCGAGCGGCTTGTGATCGAGTTCGTTGACGAACTTCCGCGCATACGCTTCGGCAGAGACGTCGTAGGCAGTGCGGACGAAATCACGAGTCGATGACATTTCAACTGGCCCATTTCGATTGATGACGGGCGAGCTTACGCCCGCCCCACAACGCTCCGCCAACTCCATTTGGCGCTGCGACTAAGGCTGGCGGATGTTCTCCAACTGATCCAGGCTGGTGACGTGAATCTTGTAGATCGATTTCGCGGGAGCCGACGGTGGCGTGACTCGCTCGACCGTGCCCGACACCCGCATTCGCTTGCCACGGAAGTGTTCGGCGGGATCCTCGATCCCCAATTGCAAGAGCCGGGTCGCGGTTTCCCGGGACACGATCACCAAGAACTCATGGCCCTCCTTCGCTTCCGAGATCTTCACCTTGATGATCTGAGCATGGGAAAGACCGGGCATGAAGGTGCTGTCGATGTTCACCGTTCTGACCTCGTCGACGAGAAACTCGACGGTCGCTTTGCTTTCGAACTTGTTTTCCAAGATCGCCTCTGGCGTGAGCGGCTTCTGCTGCTTGAGAAACGTCTCAATCTTGTCGGCGGCGGCTTGTGCGGCGGGGTCCAGCTTCTCGCTGGGCACAGGCTTCCGAGCGGCTTCTTCTTTCCGCTTCACTTCGTCCTTGGTGTTGGAGTAGTGGAACACCGTGGGGACATAGCCGCTGGTCGCGATGATCCCTGCGGGGATCTTGAGTTTCTCCAGATTCACCGCTTCGTTCTGGACAAAGATCGTCAGCGTGGGTGGCACGGCGACGGGAGCGGCGATGAATTCCATCTTGCCGAACGGCTTGCGAACTCGTTTGTACCACTCGTCAATCTGAGCCTGATCGCCCAGCGAGAAGACGGCCGCGATGTTGTTGTCCTTCGGTACGCGGGTGACCCATCCGAGTCCAGCAGGCTCTTTGAGGCACGACAGCCGAACCTGACGCACTTCCGATTTCGTGGCCGCTAATTTTTCGAGCAGCCGGTTCAGGTCGTCGGTCGAGGCGATCTCGAAGGCGTACTGATTCACGTCGTTGGGCCATTCGGAAAACCAAGAGTGCCACCCAGTCGTCCGGGTTGGATCGTTCACGATCGCTCCGACACCTTCGGGCCAGGCAGCCGAGACCGTCACGGGCTGACCTTTGGTCGCAATCGTGTCGGTGCCTCCCGCAGCAAACAGATTTGATGATGCGAAGAGAATGAGCACGACGGAACAGACTCTGATGCAGCGTTTCATTGGAAACTTCCATTCGGGATTTAGTGGTGATCAGCGCTCAAGAATTCGATGGAGCCAAATATAGACAGAATGTCTTAAGTGTCAATCGCCAATGGCGTGAGTGCCGACGAAAAACAACGGTGTCGAAATCAGACATCACGGCGACTTCGAGCTCGGCTTTTCTTCCTCGACCGGATCGTCGAAATAGTCCGGCACGGTCATTTGACGGTGGATCGACGTGTAAGGGGCCGTGCGGTTTTCGTGCGGTCCTGGCGGGCATTTCCAAACGACGGCATCGCCGAGTTTCGCTTCCAGCGGCGCGGAACTGAGAGGAGCCCAGGCGTAGAGCCACTTCTTCCCGTCCGACTCGATGAACAAGACCGCTTCGGGATTCACACCCCACGCGAAGGCGAAGATCGAGCCATCGGCGCGGGGGTTCTCTGAAGGTTCGTAGCGGTCGATCGGGGTCGCCAACCGACGCAGCTCGATCCGCGACTGTCCGACCATCTGCGAGGCGGTGAACTGCTCGGCCAGCCGCCGCATTTGAGTCAGTCGCAGACGCGGGTTCTCGACGGGTGGCTCGGCCTTGGGCAACTCTTGAAACGTCAGCGAGCCTGTTGGCGGCTCCCACTCGAAGACATCTCGCTTGAAGCGAAGTTTCGGCTCGTACAACGCGATGAACTCGTGATTCAGCAACAATCGCTCGCCCTTGCGACCGTAGAGTTCCGCACTGATCAACGCGACCGGTCGCCCTTTGGTGCCCACGCGAAACACGACGGAATCGAGAATCCCGCGCGTGGCGTCGTTGTAACGGAGCAACGGATCGGGCTTCAGGTTCAACGGCTGCGGTTCGTCATCAGCCGTGGAGTTCATGGTGATTTGCCCCATGATCTCGCGAACCGCCCGCAGCCGGGAGGCGCTCGTCTTGTCGGCCGCTTTCTGCGCCGCCTTGTCTTTCTCATCCGCCTGATCCTGCCCCGCAGCCATCGACGCCGCAGCCACGAGGCACAGCCAGCACAGACTCAAACGCCACCACGATGAATTCACATTTCGCATGACAGACTCCTGAGATGAAAGG
>CAYSHJ010001129.1:0-1802 GCA_964430385.1 uncultured Planctomycetaceae bacterium | reverse complement strand
ACCGCGCCTGGAACCGTGCTGGTTCTGGCGAATGGGTTGCCGGTGTCGTCTGTCTCGGGCATTTCGGCGAGTCAGGTGACGAAGATCATCATCGAAGGTGGCGATGACGCCAACACGATCGATCTGACCGGCGTGACCGCTTCCGCCTTTCTTAACCCCAGCCTGAGCATCGAGGTTCACGCCGGAAACGGCGACGACACGCTGCTCGGAAGCGTGGACTTGGCGGACAGTCTGGATGGTGAAAACGGCGAAGACTCGATCGACGGGAACGGTGGCAACGACACGCTGTTGGGCGGTCACGGCGACGATTCGATCTCTGGCGGCGCCGGCAACGACAGTATCGATGCCGGAGACGGGCAAGACACGGTGGATGGCAACGTCGGTGACGACACGATCTTGGCCGGCGATGGCGAAGATCTGATCGACGGCTCGGCGGGGAACGACAGCATCAGCGGCGATGACGGTGTCGACACGCTGCGCGGCGGCGACGGCAATGACACGCTCAATGGCATGGCCGGCACGGACTCGATCGACGGCCAACTTGGCGATGACTCGCTCTACGGCGGCAGCGGCGACGACACGCTCATCGGTGGCGAAGGCAACGACACCATGGATGGCAATGCCGGAAACGACCTCGGATTTGGCGATATTGGAGCGGCCGGTAACACCACGAGCGTCACCGTATTTACAACGAACTTCGATGCCGGCGTTCCAGCGCAACTTTCGGGCACCACAACTCTCGCGGCCGTTCAAGGCTACGCAGGGTTAGGAACTGGAACGAATGTCTTCGGCGGGAATTTACTGCACAACGATACGGGTGGCTCGGTGGCGAATCCAGGATCGGTTTCCCAGACTCCCACGACGTTGACACTGACGGGGCTACCCAGTCACACCAGCATCGACATCAACTTCCTCCTGGCGATCATCAATTTTTGGGACGGACTGTCGAGCCCCCCCAACTTTCCGTTCGTCGCGCCGGACTTCTTTAACGTCCGAGTCGACGGCGTTTCGCTGTTTCAAGACAGTTTTGATAACGCCAACGCTGGTGATCAGGGTTATCTGGCACCGGCAGGCGTGCAGTTAACACCTCGTCCCTTTTCGAACTTGGGATTCGCCGGGGCGAACCGTCCCGACAGCGCGTGGGATCTCGGCTTAGACCCGCTGTTTACCAACATTCCGCACACCGCAAGCACATTGACGATCGACCTGTTTGCGGACGGGTCTGGCTTCCAAGGGGGCGACGACGAATCGTGGGGCATCGATAATCTCGAAGTGATCTTGAATGGTGTGGCGGTCACGACTACGGGGAATGATTCATTGATGGGAGGGGCCGGCAACGACACCCTGAATGGGGAAGGCGGCAATGATTTTCTGAATGGTCAAGGGAATGACGATTCGCTCCTGGGGAACGACGGCGACGACTCGCTGATCGGCGGAGCCGGACAGGATTCGATGATCGGCGGGAATGGTGATGACACCGCGAAAGGCCAATCAGGCAACGATACGCTGTTGGGGAGCGACGGCTTCGACTCGCTGGACGGCGGTTTGGGGAACGACCTCGTGGCCAGCGGCGGGAGCGCGGTGCCGATTCTCATCGCGATCAACAATGTCACGGCCGTGGAAGGCAGCTCGGGAACGACGACCGCGGTGTTCAACGTGACGTTGTCGTCCGCGTCGACGGGAACAGTCAGCGTCAATTTCACGACGGTTGACGGCACGGCGACCGCTCCATCGGATTTCACCTCGACGTCTGGAACGCTCACCTTCGCGGCCGGCACGACAACACAGACGATCATGGTGCC
>CAYSHJ010001128.1:0-12933 GCA_964430385.1 uncultured Planctomycetaceae bacterium | reverse complement strand
TCTTCAAGCCTCAAGTTCACGTCGGACCATTTTTTCGTCTGGTCGATGAGTTCTTTGACTCGCCGTTGCTTTTCTTCGTCGGAGAGTTGCGTTGCGTTTGTGCTTCGCTTGCGCGATCGCGTTTTCGTTGTCATATCCGGTTCCCTTCCGGTTCCCAAGTGAGAAGCAAACGGGCAGGCGGTGGGATGCCGCTTTTCGACTGGCCGGTCTAGCCCGTGCTTTTGCAATCATCGTGAACTTTCATTCCCTCCGTCAGCCGATCTTGGCCACCACTTCGCAGGCGGCTTTGGCGGACTTCTGCGCGTACAGTTCCGTCATGTCACTCTTCGCATGACCGAGCACGCTCTGCGTCGATTCCAAACCGAATTCTTCACGGCACCGGCTGGCGAACGAATGCCGCAACCAATGTGGCGACCAATGCGGCAACCCCAGTTTTTTAAGAGCCTTGCCGATCGCGTTGGAGTAGGTGGCTCGGCGAACGGCGAATAGGGGTCGGCTTGGATCGGCCGAGATGTACCTCGCCAAGATCAACTGCGCCCGTGGTCCAAAATACAGGACGCGCTCTTTGCCGTGATGCACGGTTTTGTGATCGACAATTCTCGCAGTCCAGGTTGCGCCACTGCGGTCAATCATCTCGGTCGTCAGCTTCAATAGTTCGCCGGAACGGGCTCCCGTCAACAACTGCAAGTCGATCAGGTCACGATGACGTTCCGGCAACACGGCGCGAACCGCGTCGATCTGATCTTGAGGCACTGGCTGTCGAGCGGGATAGTCGATCGCTTCGGTTCGGCCAGCCAGCAACGGCGACACAGCTTCCAGCTTTTGCAGTGTGGCCGGTTCGACCAATTCGTTTTCGACACCCCAACGGACGACGTGACGTAGCCGGTTCACGGACTTGTTGACGTACTGCCGACACCAATCCTTGCCCACCATCTTCGTGCGAACGACCTTGAGCGCAAGCGGCCCGAAGCCGTTGACCATCTCGTGACCGTACAACTCGACCAACGGACGAATTGCCGACTTGTAGCAGTCGATCTCGTCCGTCAATTCTCCGCCTTTGCGATAATGCTGGTCGGCGTGCCGCATGAAGGCGAGACAGAGTTCATTGACCGTGAACTGCCCCGCGTCAATCTTCGTGCCGGCCTTGAGCTTGGTGGCGGCGATATTCACGCCTGACGCCAGCCGCGCGATGAGTTCGCCGTACTTCTGGCGAGACTCCACCGAGCCGTACAAGCCCAAATAGTAGTCCCGGCCAGCAACGCGAGTTCGCGCTTGTCCGGTCGGCTTGTGAAGTGTGTAACCTGGAATCCGAGATGATTTTGCCATGAATGCGGCCTCCCGTGGTAAAAGTGGTAGTCACTACCACTCAAAAACCTGGGTTTTCAGCCGCACTGCCGACCATCGGCAGGTATCGAAATCGCGATTCGGCGTTGGAGTAAGGACGTAAGGTGGTTAGCCTTACGTCCTCCTCCGCAACAGTGAGCAAGACAGGAATCGAACCTGCACTCCCAATAAAGGGAACTAGGCCCTCAACCTAGCGCGTCTGCCAATTCCGCCACTTGCCCGAGGTCGACAACTTCACACGATCCTGAACCTGAGTTGAGCTGGCTCGGTGTCGCAGACACTACGAGCGGAGTGGCAGTATAGCCCGCGCGGACACAGCCGCAAGTCGTCGTTTTTGTGGTTGTTACGGGCCAGATGGTCGACGCTGCTGCCGAATCGAGACGATCCGCTTTAAGATGGACGTTGCACGTGAACGCGTTGGTGGAGATGCTTTCGTCGTGACGCAGCTCAATTTTTTAACGCCGAGTCCCAGTGACGAATCGCCAGACGAAATCCCGGCAGCTCTGCATGGGAACGTGGAGCGATTGCAAAAGGCATTGGACGAGCTCTTCGCGGTGAAGGCCCAAGCGGAAGAGATTTCAAGAACGGTGAATCTGCCGGAAGAAGTCGATCGCGTGCTCGCGGCAGCGGCGCAGATAGAAGGTCAGGAAGGTCACGAGAACACGGCAACGACGGAATCATCAGGAGAGCATGCTGAATTGGTCGAGCGTCGATTGTACGCGCCGTTTTCCGATGGCTGGAGCGTGCGGATCAAAACGGGGCAACGCGAGTTTTGCCATTACCGGCAGCCGGGCGAGGAGTGGTTTCACATCTTGATCAACGGCGAGCTTTACTTGCAGCGAGGTTCCGAAAGGATCTGCCTCAACTGCGCGCACCGGCAAGGCATCCTCACGGACGACCGGCTGTATTGGCAGAGACGTCCCCAACGATCACCGGATACGTTAATTGAACCGCCCGAGCCGATTGACGTGCCGATTTCGGTCGGTGAAACGAGTCGTTCAATTGAGCAAGCCGAAACGCGCGGCGAACGGCTATCGGGGCGAACACTCGAAACGCCAGAGTCGTTCCCAATGCCGGGCACGGCCGACGCGCCAGCCGATTCCACTCCATCGCCGCTTCTCGAATCGGACAACTCACGGAGCTCGAGATGACTCACCCGCTGGATGGATTCCTACGCGATAGCTATCGGCGCGAAGACGTGCAGGCGATCACGAGGCACTTGGTCGAGCACGACACGTTCCGATTTCCGACCTTGCCCACGGGGCTGTTTTCCGCGGCTCTTGCGGCGTCAGAAGAACTGGAGTACACTGGTTATCAGAACGTGTGGATCCGCGACAACATCCACATCGCTCATCACTTTCATGTCCTGGGACAGCACGAACCTGCGGTGCGAGCGGTCGAGGCGATCACAAAGTTTCTACGCACACAACGGCACAAACTCCGCGACATCATCAGGGGCAAGAGCGATCCGAAGAATGTCATGCAGCGGCCACACATTCGGTTTGATGGCGTGGCACTCGCAGAGTTATCCGAGCAGTGGGCGCACGCGCAGAACGACGCGATCGGTTACTGGCTGTGGCTTTCGAGCGTTCTGGCTCGCGAAGGGCACTGGCGGCCGTCCGGTGATGACATCAAGCTGCTGGCGAATTTCGTCGAGTACTTGGCGACGGTTCGTTTTTGGGAAGACGAGGACAGTGGCCACTGGGAAGAAGCTCGCAAGGTCGAAGCGTCGAGCATTGGCGCGGCAACGGCAGGTCTGCTCGCGCTGCGAGACTATTTCTTGACGATGGCCTCGGCACAGATGCCGCTCGGCGCGACGAAGTCGTTCGTCGATCAAACGTGCCACCGCGCGGAGTCGCTCATCGAACGCGGCCGCGCCACGTTGCGGACGATCTTGCCGGCGGAGTGCGTTCAAGAGGACGGCTCGAAGCGGCGGCGATACGATTCTGCGTTGTTGTTTTTGATTTACCCCCTGCAGATTGTGGACGGCGACATGGCCCAGCGAATTGTCACCGACGTGGCCACACAATTGCTGGGTCCGTACGGCGTGCGACGGTATCCGGGAGATTCGTATTGGTGCGCGGATTACAAGACATTGCTCGATCCGGCCAATCGGACAGTCGACTTCAGCGACGACATGGCGGCTCGGGATCGCCTGCTCAAGCCGGGCTTCGAGGCTCAATGGTGCATTTTCGATCCGATCTTGTCAGTGATTCATGGGCAGCGATATCAGGCGACCGGCGACTCGCAGCAGTTGTGGCTCCAGACGCATCACCTGAATCGCAGTCTGCGGCAACTGACGGGCGAAGGAACATCTTTCCCACCATTTCGCTGTCCAGAGTCGTACTACTGCGAGAACGGCCAATGGGTTCCCAACGACATCACGCCGCTACTGTGGACGCAAGCGAACCTGCGGCTGGCCTTGCACTTCATGGAACAAAGCCTGATCGTTGGCGGAGGGAATGTTGCCGAATAGACTGTAACGCCAACGCACTAGACGAGCCGCCGTTGGTTCTTGAAAGGAATTGGTCATGTCAGTCGCACCTCTGACGGCTAACTCTTCTGCAGTGAAATCCTCTGCGCAGCCAATGGCCGTCTCTTCGACATTTCAGTCGGTCATCGATTCTGCGATGGCGTTGCCACCAAACGAGCGTCTGGCGGTTGCGGCGATCATCGAACACAGCCTCGATGATGAATTGCCTCCGTTATCGTCCGATGAGTTTCGTTTGGAGTGGCTGGCGGAACTGAAACGGCGCTGGGAAGACTACCAGTCTGGACGCGAGCCGTCGTATTCCGAAGACGAAGTCCACGCAATGGTGAACGCGATGCTGGGACGCTGATGATGCGTGTCCGTTTTCTTTCGCCCGCGTGGCGCGAGTACGCCGACGCGCTTCTGTGGTATCAGCGGGAGCGTCCGGGATTGGGTGGCGATCTTGCGGATGAGATCCAGGCGGCGGTTGACCGCGTTTGTCGCGATCCGCAGAGTTGGGAGCAAGTCGATTCGAATTGTCGTCGAGTGCCACTCAAACGGTTCCCGTACTCGGTAATCTTTCGGGTCGACGACGCGAAGCGGGAAATCGTCATTGTGGCGATTGCCCACAACAGCCGCCGGCCGGGTTATTGGAAACGTCGAGCGCAGAAGTCGTGAGTTGGTGACATGGCCAAACGAGTTGTCTTAGCAATGAGCGGCGGAGTGGACAGCTCCGCCTCGGCGTACTTGCTCAAGCAGCAAGGCTACGAGGTGATCGGCTTGTTCATGCGTTCTGGAGCGACGGAGGAAGTCGCGTCCAGTGCCTGTCGGACGTCGCCGTCACACGCGGCGACGCGGCCACAAGGGGCGGAGCTACCGATCCTGAATGCGAAGAACCACAAGCAAGGTTGTTGCAGCGCGTCGGATGCGGCGGATGCTCGGCGAGTCGCGGACCTGCTGGACATTCCGTTTCACGCGCTGAACTTTCAAGACGCCTTCGGACGCATCAAGGATTACTTCGCCGACGAGTACCTCGCCGGTCGCACGCCGAATCCGTGCGTGATGTGCAACAACTGGCTGAAGTTCGGCAAGCTGTGGGAGTTCGCTCAGCAGGTCGGTGCGGAATTCATCGCGTCGGGGCATTATGCGCGGATCGTCAGAGATCAGAGGTCAGAGGTCAGAGGTCAGGAGTCAGCAAGTCTTCCTGTTCTCACTCGCGGCCTCGATCGCTCCAAGGATCAGTCGTACGTGCTATTCGGGATCAGGAAAGCGATCCTCGATCGAGTGATCTTCCCGGTCGGGGATTTCGCGAAGACAGAGATTCGGGACATTGCTCGGCAAGCGGGGCTGCGCGTGGCGGACAAGCCGGATAGCCAAGAGATTTGTTTCATTCCGGACAACGACTACGTCGGCTTTCTGCGGCGGTATCGGGGTGAACAAGAAACGGCGGGTGAGGTTGTCGACACGGCGGGAAACGTTATCGGCCATCACGATGGTTATCAGCAATTCACTGTCGGGCAGCGCAAGGGGCTGGGTCTCGCATTCGGCACACCGAGGTACGTCGTCTCCGTTGACCCGGCGACGCGGCAAGTTGTGATCGGCACGCGCGAGGCGTTGATGGAAACGGAACTGGAAGCCGACCGACTGAACTGGCTGGTCGACGACGTCCCCGGACGGTTTGCATGTCAGGCGCAAATTCGTTCACAGCACGAAGCGGCCGAAGCCGAGGTTGAGGTGCTCGACGAAGATCGTCTGCGAGTCCGTTTTGACGAGCCGCAGTTTGGAATCGCTAGGGGACAAGCGGTCGTGCTGTACGACGGCAACCGCGTTTTGGGAGGCGGATGGATTCGGTAATGGTTAATTTGTCTCTCGACGAAGAGGATGGCTTTCGCACACGGATGTGAGAAAGGCACACGGATGACGGTTAAATCCGCGTCGCTTTCTGGTATCCGTGTGCGAAAGCAATTTGGGTTGTGTTCGTTCGTATCATTGAGGGGCATTGTGTCGCAAGCAGACTCCAACAGTGAATTGAAATCAAATCCCGAGCCGTCACCTGCGGCCGCATCGCCAGCGACGTCCTCATCCGCATCAGCGGACTCCGTGGCCGGGACTGCGGCTGTTAATCCGAACGAAGGTCTTCCCGATTGGGAGCCGTTGACGCCGGAACTCGTCGAGGACGAAGCGGTTCGTGGCGACTTCATGTTGCGCTGCGCGGTCGTGTTGCTCGCAGTGTTGATCGGCTGCCAAGCGATTGCGGAAACGACCGTGCTGGTCCACGTGAAGACCGGGTATTATTTGGCCGCGCATGGTTGGTGGCCGCCGGCGAACGATGTGCTCTCCGCGACCGCGACCGATCACCGTTGGGTCAACTTGTCGTGGTTATGGGATCTCGTTGCGAGTGGTCTATTCGCGATCGGCGAAGGGATTGGGCTGTCGCTGGGGACGGCGGTGCTCGTCGCCGTGACGTGGTGGCTGCTGGGCAAGACCAGTCGGCCGAGCGTGTCGAATTGGTGGGGTTCGATCCTGGGTGCGTTGACGTTGCTGGCGTCTGTTCCGCAGCTCACCGGCCAACCGGAAGTCGTGACCTTGTTCGGCTTAGCCGTGACGTTGTGGATTCTGCACTCGTGGCGCGAAGCGACCTCTGAAACGCTGCCCGCCGGTGAAGGCACCGCGACGTCCATGCGGCCGACGACGCTTGGCCGCGTCGCCTTGTGGTGGCTTGTGCCAGTGTTTGCTTTGTGGAGTAATCTCGACTCGCGGTTGTTTCTGGGTCTGGCGACGCTGCTGCTGTGGGGTATCGGCGAAACCGTCGGGAGTCGCTTCGGACGCGGCGTCCTGACAGTGTCACAGCGAATGCAGTTTTGGAAAGTGTTCGCGGCGTGTGCCGTTGCGAGCTTGCTGAATCCGTTTGGTTGGCATTCCCTCGCAGCGCCGTTGACGTTGTACGGTGCGGAGTATCCCGCGATGCGAGACTACCTGGGCTCCGGTTCCGGACTGGCGGATCTCGGAGCGTTTTCGTTGCTGTCGAGCACCGTGTGGGAGTTTTGGGCTCAGCCGATCATGACGGGAGTGCTTGTGCTGTCGGCAACCGCGATGACGCTGGTCCTGAACGCGCGGCGATGTCACTGGCGAGACGTACTGCTGTTCCTGGGTATGACGGCCTTCGCGCTGGCAGCGACCCACGAATTGGCGGCGGCGTGCGTGATCGCCTGCGTGATCGGAACGCTCAACGCGCAGCAGTGGTATCAGGCGAACTTCCGGCAAAGGTATACGGTCGAGGTTCGCGAGTTGTTGTTCACTCGCGGCGGTCGGGCGGTGACGGTCGTCGCATTTTTCGTGTTGGCGGTTTTGGCGGTGAATCATCGACTGCTAGGCACGGACGAGAACCGCGTGGGCTTGGGTCTATCATCCAACTTGCGAGCGATGATCGACGGCTATCGAGGTGCTGTGGCGGAGTCGTGGGACGACCGTCCGTTTAACTTCATGCCGCGGCAAGGGGACGTCTTGATCTGGCTCAATCAGAGGCCGTTCATCGACAGTCGCTTCAACGTCTTCGCCGGTCGTGAGGACGCGGACTTGCTGACGATTCACGACCAGACGCGCCGATCGCTCGTCAGACAGCCGCAGCGCCGTGATGCGAGTACTGGCGAGCGTGCGGACGCGGCCGATGCCTTCGACGATGATCTGTGGAAGACGACGTTTGCTCGTTTTCAAATCACGCACGTGTTGCCTCGTTTGACCGGTGTCCGGCCGGTGGCGTATTTGAAGCTGGCCAGTTCGCCGGATTGGCAATTGACGCACTTAGGCTCGATGTGCGCGGTGCTGTATCGCCAGGACACGAAACATGTGGATCTCGAAAAATTCCTGGCCGAGCGCAGCATTCAGTTCGGCAAGGCAGCGTATCAGACGGAGGTATCGGCAGTGGCCATGCGATCCGGCTGGCCGCGGGCACGTACCATGTTTCAGCAGTATGTCTCTCCCCCCGTGGAACGGATGTCGAATGTCGTCCTCGAAGCGGACAATCTGTTGATGCACTTACGAGCGATGGCCAGCGGTCAATTGAAAGTCGAAACGCCGACCGCCTTCGCCATGGCACTGCTCGCCGTTCGCAAGGCCAACGCAGGGTTGTCCGAGTCCCCCGATCAGGCATTGGCCTACCAAATCTTGGGCGAGGCGTATGTGTTCCTGCTGGACCTGGAAGCTTCCGAGTCCGCGAGGAGTGGGGCCACCTTCATGAATCAACTGCGGTTCAATCAAGCACTTGGAGCCTATTCGCAGGCAGTGCTGCTGAACCCGAATGACCTGGCTTTGCGCTATCGTCTTATGGAATTGTTACGGCGTCACAACCGCTTCGATCTGACCCTGCGCGAGCTGCATGAGATCGAGCGCCTGACCATGAAGATCAAGACTGGAGATCCGGAGGTGCAAGACTCGTTGCGGCAACACT
Organism: uncultured Planctomycetaceae bacterium; assembly: GCA_964430385.1. Lineage (GTDB taxonomy): Bacteria > Planctomycetota > Planctomycetia > Planctomycetales > Planctomycetaceae > CAYSHJ01. The sequence goes on along the minus strand of CAYSHJ010001128.1, from coordinate 4,672 downwards.
TGCAGTTGAGCGAACAATTGCAGGGTCGGCTGGAAACGCTGCGCGAGCGGCTCGAACAAGCTCTCGATCAAGGAGCAAACCCTCTGGAGTTGGCTCAGCAGGTGTACCAAGCCGGCTTCGTGTTGGAGGCTCTGAAGCTGCTCGACAGCGATCCCGTCGCCGTCAGTGAGTCACCGCCGGCGCAGGTGCTGCGCGGCTTACTGCTGTTCGAGGTGGGACGCGTCGAGGAGGCTCACTCGCAGTTTGAGTTTGAATCGGCAGGCAATGTGTTGAACTGGCGTCTGCCAGCATCCTGGACTCGGCTGGCTCACGGCGACTACGACAATGCCCTTTCGCTGTGGCAGCAAGACATCGAACTGAATGAGCAACGATCATTGACCAGCCTGCTGTGGACCTTGCCGATGGTCCAATCGCCATATCAATTGACGGGGCAACCGAGCGTCTGGCCGGTGCAACACACGGCATCGGTCAGCGCGGTGGAGTTAGACTGGACGAACGAGCTGGCCATGAGATTGTGGTACACCGCCATGTGCCAGCTCGAAACCGGGCGCCTGCACCTGGCCGCGAAAACTCTCAGCGGCATTCTGGAGGTCGCTCCGGAAACGTTTCTGCGGCCGCTGATCCGGTTCTACCTGTTCGTGATGACCGACGAACTGATCGATCTCGAACCGCCTTCCGAGTGGATTCCGATCGACGGAGAATTGTTCGCGCCGGACTTGCAGACGGCCGAGATGAAAGGGACGTGATGCCGAAATAACGGGAAACTGAACTCGCCAGAGTTCAGCTCGCTGGCACCGGAATCCGCTGAATTCTGGTGAGCTCAGCGAGGGACCGACCTTCGCGGTGTGCTTAGTATTCGCCAACCACCTCCCGACCGGATTTAGTAGTCAAAGCTTTGAACACAGTGAGCGAGATGGTCGCGCTGATGAAACGGACCCCACCGTCGCCCATGACCATATGGACGCCCTGCGGGTGATGGCTGCTGAAGTCGTCGATGTGCGATGCCACATCGTTGGGTGTGTGATCGGAGACGGCGAGAATTCGCACGAATGCTTCTTCGCCCGTGGGGACGACGCCAATCCACGTGGAATGCCATTCCGGCGATTGAGTCCGGTCGGTTTTGTGCTCGCCGACCGCGAATGTCGTGCTCAGGCCGTCCTTGATGTCTGTAAACCGGATCGGTCGGTTGTGGCCGAAGACGCCCTCGCCCGTATAGATCGTGCCCACCGGAGCCATGCTGACGTTGTCGAGATCCGAGACTCCAAAACTTCCCACATAGTTGGCTGTGGGCAACGTGACGATCGGATTGCCCGTCGTCTCGTCATTCAAGACCCAAGGCTCGGACGACACATCAGACGGGCACAGAAACGCTGCCAGCGTTTTGTCGCGCAAGGCAGAGTTCGCGGCGCTATCGACGGTCTGCCCGAAATTAATCTGTTTGTACAACGGCGCGTTGTCCAAGTTGGGCAGTAAATGAGTGGCCCATCCGAAGCCGGTGGGACCATTGGGGTCGGGCTGATTTCCGGTCACGCCCAACCAGCCTGGTGGAAAACAGTTCGCCGTCTCGTGGTAGCTGTGCAGAGCGATGCCGATCTGCTTGAGATTGTTTTTGCACTGCGACCGCCGAGCGGCCTCGCGCGCCGATTGCACTGCGGGCAACAAGAGCGCGATCAAGATCGCAATGATCGCGATGACGACAAGTAGCTCGATCAGAGTGAAGCCGCGTTTCGCGGTACGCCGGCAACAGGAAAAACTTGGGGCTAAAGAACTCATGGAAATCACTCCTTTGAACAAATGGGAAATTGGCCGGAGCAAGAGCATCGCGACCGCCTGGAAAAATGACTGAACTTCAAAAATTCCGCGCGCCAGAATGGGCGGAACGGAGTCTATTCGCATGCAAAAACGCCGAGCGCCGAACATCGGAGACGTTCACAGCGACGTCGTCTGCCTGGATCAGAAGCGCAGCGCTGAAGCGTGGGGTCGAACTCGATCCGTCTTTCACATGACGTCTGAATGAACCACTCGTGGCGATTCAGCAGAGGCGGATCAGACAGCGATCAGCAAGACGTCTCGGCGGTCTGAGGCGGTGCGCGCGGCGAAGCCGAAAAGATGGCCGGCGGCTGTTCGCACTGCTGGCGAACTGCATGTTCTGCCGGCGACACCACGGCCGGCTCGCTCACCAACGTGATGCTCGGTGGAGCGGCTTGCGGCAGACCCAGGAGTTGGCATAACGAGCAATCGTCATTGCGGCCAGGCAGTTCGCGACGCGATTGAGCCGGCTCGGAACGCTGATGGCTGTGATCGTGTTTGTGCTTGTGGCGGCAAGCGTGAACATACGCCGGAGCCGCTTCACTGACATCTCCTTGCCGCGCGCAGTCGGCGTGGTCGTGACGGTGACCTACTGCCAACGTCATTCCCCCAATGAACCAGACGGTCCAGAGAGTGACCAGACAGCGGCGAAACATCGAGCGGTTCATGCCAGCGACTCAACGGAGTTTACGAACGGCACGGGTAGTCGGAGTATTACGTGCCAATCACGGGGTTGTGACGGCGCCATTCTTTCGCAACGCGAGATCTTGGCAAGAGAGGGCCACCAACACAATTGCTCGTCCGTGAATTCTTCCTGCACCAAAAGCGAGTGACCCGGACGCTGCGAGCATCCGGGTCACTCGATTGGTGGAGATGTTTCTTGGCCGCAAGAAAGTTAGCGTGGCAGTTCGGCCGGCTCGTTCACTTCGCCCGTTGTCTCGGAGAAAAAGACGAACGGCGAAACGGCGGCGGCGATCTCGGGTCGGCGGACGTAGTGCGGCCAGCCGTGTCCGTGACCGATCAACTGACTCACATCCAGTTCCGAGACCTGGCACGCGTGAGCTCCCAACTTGCGTTGATCGTCGCGAGTAAATCCCGCACGAGCCAGCGCGCGGCTGGAGAACGGTCGTCGCAGCGGAAAAAAGGCCAGAGCGAAGTCACGTTCGTTCCGCAGGTTGAGTAAGCATTCGGCGCGTTTCAGAGCACAGCCGTAGCGGTCTCCGGGGTTGAGCCAATCATGCTCGATTGCGGCGGCGGCCAGCACCGCTCGAATGCGGTTGCCAGCGTCGGCGGGATTCCAGCGAGGCTGGCCCTGCACGCTGCCTCCGGCCAACAAATGCAGCCCTGAGACGACCGTTCGCGCACCCAGACTGTGCCCGATCAAACTCACGGGACAGCCGGGCGGTATCGCTCCAACCAGATCGGCCAAGTAAAAGCCGGTCAACTCGGAGCGACGTCCCAAGATCGCCATGTCCACTCCCGGCAACGGCGACGCAAAGAGGTTGTTGGACAAGTACGTGCACGTCCCTTCGCTGGGCCACGTGAAATAAATGAAGTTGAACGGCGTCTGCGGGCACGCGTTGTGTAACCACTGATAGCTGGCCGCCGCGTCGTGCCAGGTCTCTTCCCTGCGCCTGAAGCCGCCATGGACGAAGATGCATGTCGGACTGCCAGGCGCCAGCGAACCCAGCAGCTCCTCAACGCACACCGGATGAACTTGGCTGTCGTCATTCATGGCGTGACACACGAAGCGGCACGACAGCCCGCACTGGTGTTGGTGCTGCTGACAGCAACGTGTGCTCACGACCCAATACCGCACCGCCAAACCGGCCGCCCGCGGCGAAGTTGCGGCGTTGTTCGGCATCGGCGGCTGAAATGCTTCGACTTCCTCCGGCGGTTGCCCGAGTGACCGCGCGGGCACGTCCGACATTGGTTCCAGAACCGGATTAACGAACAGTGGCACCGGCTCGGGAGCATCCGCTTCGGCGATGATCCTTGCACGCGAGGTTGGCCCGCTGCTGAATCGGAGTGTGGGCGCTTTGAGCGACTCAGGCGTTGCCGGCTTAACGGCCTTTTCCGACAGAGGCGTGACATCGAAAATGACGACAGTTGGACGCTTCGCCGGCTTGAAGACGGCAGGTTCCATTCCTAGCAGCCGAGGCAACCAAATCAGCGTCGCCACGGGCGCGAGAAACCAAGTGACCCAAGCGGTCATCCGCGATCGTTGTAACGTCATGGCAGCATCACTCAGGCAGGCAAACTCGAACTCACCCGTCGACGTTGGCTGGTGGGCGTCCTGTCCGAGCGGCACGCGAGCCCATCACTTCCGTCGACGCAGCACGCTTGCGATGTCATTCATCGCGATGAGGATAGCTCACGCGTCATCCGCGCGCGCGGTGTTGCGACTCAGAACCGGCAACGTTCCGTGCCACGATGCCGATCGTGTCGGTCATGCGGATCACGTTTGCTCCAAAGGCAGACAAAATCGATCGTTAGCTGGATCGGCAACGCACGTTTGCCATGCACGATCGTTCCTGCCGATTTGTCTTCTCAAATCTGCCCGTCCAGCGCCATTTGGTGAAAGCAGTGCGTGGTCTTTTCCTGATTCTCCAGGAGCCAGTCGATCGACGGCTCGTTGTGCATGGCTTTGTGGATCGCCTTCGCGATCGCCGCGCGGTGCGTTTGGAACAGAATGCCGTGATCAATCTTTTCGCTGACCACGCTGGGATCGAGCCACACCGAAACGATGATGCCCAAGTCGTTCGCCTTCTCCTTGGGGATGTCACCCGCGCGGACGGCGTCGAGCACTCCGTTGGCGATCGCGGCCTGCACCGTGCCCATCAGGATGTTCGTGTACTTCTCG
>CAYSHJ010001127.1:0-10923 GCA_964430385.1 uncultured Planctomycetaceae bacterium | reverse complement strand
CTCAATCCGAGCCAACCCCATGTCAAGGATCTTCACCGTGCCTTCATTGTCCAGCAGCATATTCGACGGCTTGATGTCTCGATGAACCACGCCGCGCTTGTGAGCGAACTCCAATCCCCGCGCGGCTTGCACGATGCAATTCACCGCCTGCTCGACCGGCAACGGTCCGTGCTTCTTCACCAACGCCGACAGGTCGCTCCCCTCGACGTACTCCATCACGAGGAAGTGCGTCCCTTTCGCCTCGTCCGCGTCGTACGCCGTCACGATGTTCGGATGCGTGAGCTTCGCCGCCGCCTCGACCTCACGATGAAACCGCTTGAGCGACTCCGGATCTTTGACCGCCTTCGGATTCATCACCTTGAGCGCGACCAGCCGCTTCATCCGCTTGTGCTCGGCCTTGAGCACCATTCCCATCCCACCTTGACCTAACTTGTCGCGGAGGACGTAATTGCCCAGCGTCAGCGACTTCCCTTTGCCGGCGAAGATTTGCTCGGCCTGAAACTTGGTCAGCTTCTTCTGGCTGATCAGTTCGCGAGCCAACGCCTCACCATCCTGGGGCCGCTTGTCTTCCGGCAGCGCAGCGATCAACGCCTGAACGTCGTCTTTCGACATCAGGTCGCTGGTCGTGAGGTGATTGAGAAACTGCTCGATCGGAAAGGCCATGCTCGGATTCCGCAGCGCGAGGGAACGACATCCTATCGAGTCCGCACAGGAAGTCATGGCGGAGAAAGAAAGGAACAAAGGGGATGCAACTCTTTGGTTGATCCGGGGTAATAAGAGTTGCGTCCACTTTTTACCTTTTTACCTTCACGTCGTTGATGCCTTCCACGACTCGGATGCCGTGACGAGCAATTGACTCCCGATAGCCCGGTTCTTTGAGGCGCCTCGCCTGTTGCCCGCAGAGTTCGAGTCCGCGATGGAAGTCTTTCGGGAACCGATGCTTCATCAGTAAAGAGCAATGGCTCGGGGCAGAACGAAACGCCCAGCCATCACTCGTCGTTGGCGCTTAACCTGTGGAGAACGACAATGAGGAAAGTGCGTCAGTCAGTCGCGCGGAATCACGGCGAACTTCGGATGTCGTTTGGCCAAGTCCATGTCGAACGTCGCGAGTTCGCGGCAGCCGTTGTCGTGGCACCGCGAGGCGATCAGTTCATCCGCCAGGTCCGCACCTTGCCGGACCGCTCTTAACGCGGATCGGACGCGGGTCTCATCTTCAAATTCAAGGTTGTGGACGGTCAGCAACCGAGCCAACGACTCGGCGATTGCGTCGCGCGTGCAGTCGTACAGACTGGAAAGAACCCAGTCCAACTCGGCCAGCACTTGGTCGCAGACGAAAAAGGTGGCCCCTTGCCGACACAAGAGCTTCATGACGGCCCGGAATTGCGATTCGTCGTCGCGTGTCAAGTAGCGAACCAGCACGTTGGTATCCAGCCCGGTCATCGACGGGCCTTTTTGAATCGACGAGCCGCACCCGCACGAATGGCCGCTTGGATTTGCTGATCCGTGGCGGGCTTCCGCCGTTTCTTGCCGGGAAAGCTCGCCGCCAATTCCTCAAAAGTGGCAGACTTGGCGGTCAGCACCACGCGCCCTTCCGAGTCGATCTCATAGACCAACAGCGAGGACGGCTTGATGCGAAGGGCATTCACCACTGCCTTGGGAATGGTCGTCTGATTCTTGGCGGTGAGTTTGGAAGTGATGCTCATGCCAGGAATATACTTCAATTCCTGTCAGTGGGAAGCTCGCACCGCCAAGCGTCGGGGACTCGAATGGACGATTCGCCTTCGCGGTCGTCCTCGAAAAACGCCTGATGACTGATGAGAACTAGAAACAAAAAACTTGCGTCCCCTTATCGCTTCCCTTTTCTCCTTCACGTCACTCCAGCGGGTTGAACACCAGGCCGGTGAGCAGCTTTGGATAGAAAAACGTGCTCTTGGGCGGCATCTTTTCGAGCTTACTGGCAATGGCTTGAACGTGCCCGATCTCAGCGGGCGGAACCAGCACGGCTAGCTGACACGCCTTCGCCTGCTGGGCCGCGATGACTTCTTCCAGGATGTGCGGGAACTTGAAGGTCGGGTTCGCGGCCGGAAAGGCCCGCTTCAGACAGTGCTCGACGACCAGCTTGTGCAACAGCGCGACACCCAGCCCGCGCCAGGCGTCGCTTTGCTCCGGAGCCAGTTGTTTCATCGGGCTGGCATCGGTGACTCGGCCGAGCAACCACTGACCGTCTTTGGCCGTGCCGAAGCCGAAAATGTTTTGTCCTCCGTCAGCGGTGACGAGTTCCCACGTGGCCTTCGCTCCGTCGGCGCCAGTGCCGCAGGCTTCCAGTTTGAAATTTGAGATCAACGCGGATTTCAAATCCTCGGCCGTGAGGTCCGGTAGGCCAGAGAACAATCGGTGAGTCGGCAGAATCGCGAGGCCGGGGTCGTCCATGCCGACGAACATCATCAGCACGAAGTTCGCCGGATGATTTTCGTCAATGTCAATGTTCTGGCCTTGCTCGCGCAGCCAGCGGCGGTAGTTGCACGACGTCTCATAGCGATGATGTCCGTCGGCGATGAAGATCGGCTGCGACTTGAGAGCGTCGCGCACTTGATTGATCACTTCTCGATTGGTCACCGGCCAGAAGCGATGCTTCACGCCGAGATGGTCGGTCGCTTCGAGCGGCGTCAGGCCGATGATCGCTTGTTCGAGAATCGTCTGAGCCTTCGTCTCCGGGTCCGGATACAAGCCGAACACCGGCGACAGGTTCATCTTCGTGGCTTTGGTCAGCAGCAGCCGGTCAGCTTTCGGGCCGGACAGAGTTTGCTCGTGCGGGTACACGCAGCCTTGGCCGAACTCTTCTAAACGGCAGCGGCCCAGAAATCCTTTGCGGGAATAGCTGCGTCCTTCCCACGCGAACTCTTGGTGGTACACGTACAGCGCGTCATCGGCCTCGCGCAGCCAAACGCCTTCGGTTTGCCATTGCTTGACGAAACCGGCCGCTCGCGCGTATTTCGCATCCGGCGATGAATCGCCTGGCTCTTCACGGTTGAAGTCCACTCGAATGACGTTGCACGGATGTTTCTTGTAAAGCGCGTTGCGGAAGCTTTCGTCGATGACATCATAAGGCGGCGCGACCACGTCCGAGAGGTCGCCCACCTGAGCCAAGTCGTATCGCCACGCACGGAAGGGAAGAACGTCTGCCATTGGGATGCTCCAAAGTAGCCCTCACGCTCCGCGTGAGGAAAGCCGAACGTCGCGCGACGGTGTCCGCGCGATGAATGCGATCTGACCACCTTCGTCGTGTCTCGCTCGGCGATCCTCACGCGGAGCGTGAGGGCTTTGCCGCGAACGCTCGCCGAGCCTCGGCCACAAACCGGGCGAGGAGTGTAGTGTCCTTCACTCCCGGAGACGACTCCACGCCGCTGGCCGTATCGACGCCCCAAGGCCGTACAATTCGGATCGCGTCAGCGACGTTGTCAGGCGTCAGCCCGCCCGCCAGGATCAGCGGCGGCCAGTTCGCCTGGTCGTATTCTCTGGCGATCAATTCCCACGGCGCGATCTGCCCCGTGCCGCCAAATGAACCTTCTACGTGGGCATCGAGCAGACATCCCGCCAAGGGAACGTTGAGCCGCCGGCATTCAGCGATGAAGTCTTCGGCTGGCCGCAAACTGTCGCCAACACGAAACGCCTTGAAAATGCTCCAATCGCTGTGTCGCTCGTGAATCGATCGCACTAATTCGGGCGTTTCATCGCCATGAAGTTGAATCGCCTTGAGACCGGTTTGGCGCGCGATCTCGTCGATCTCGTCGAGGCCGTGATTCACGAACAGGCCGATCGGCATCAATTGAGATGTGGAGATGAGGAGAGGGCGTGATGGAGAGATTGCGCCGCCGAGCCCTCGGACAATCTCCACCGCATCCGCCAAAGACACCGACCGTGGTGACTTGGCGAAGAAGTTTAACCCGATGGCGGACGGCGATTGCTGGGCGACCTCGATGGCACTGGCGACGTCTCGAATGCCACAAATTTTGATCCAGCCGAAGCGGTTCATGGACGACTCGTGACAAGGCATCGACTTCAATCGCGGAACAACTCGGCGACTGACACGGCGAAGCCGGGAATGATTTCGGCCGCGGTCAGCAGCCGGGGCCGCTCCGGCGTCTCCGGGACGTCTCTAGCAACTCGCGGGTGTGACAGTGTTGCAGTTGCTGACATGGCTGGCTCCGGCTTGAAAGCGGTCTTCCCTGGGAACAAACGGTGGCTCGTTTTCGTATCGGGCCAATTATAGGGGCCGCGCAAGCGTCATCGCCAGAAGTTCTCGACGTGACCGTTGCGGCGGTCGTTACATCTGCTCGCACGTTTTGATGCCCAGCAAGTCGAGTCCGGTGGCGATGACTCGCGCGGTGAGGTCGCACAACAGCAGGCGGCTGGTCCGCGTCGCATCGTCCGGTTCTTTCAGGACCGAGCACTCTTGATAGAACGTGCTGAAGCTGTTGGCGGTCGCGAAGAGGTAGTCGGTCAGTACGTTGGGACGATACTCGGTTGCGGCGCCGTCGAGAGCCTCGGTGAAGCGGAGCAATTGTAGTACGAGTGCTCGTTCGGACGAATGCGTGAATCGGATGTGTCCGCCGCCGCGACGCAAGGCTTCGCGGTCGATGCCCCCCTTGCGGAAGATGCCGCAGACGCGAGCGAATGCATATTGCATGTACGTGGCCGTATCGCCGTTGGTCGCGAGCATCTTGTCTTCGTCGTAGACGTAGTCGCTCTCGCGGTTGTGCCGCAGGTCGGCGTACTTGATCGCTCCGATACCGACGGTTTCGGCGACGACGGCTCGCGCGGCGTCATCCAGCTCCGGAGTGGGACGGCCTTGTTCGTCTTTTTTCGCGTCGTCGTTGTCGTTGACGATCTGCCGAGCTTTCGCGACGGCGGCATCGAGCAGACTTTCTAGACCGACCGTGTCGCCCGATCGCGTCTTGTACGGCTTGCCGTCCTTGCCAAGAATCGTGCCGAAGTTGACATGCACGAACTCGCGATCGCCGTAGCCCCACAGCTTTGCGGTCTCGAACAGCAATCGAAAATGTTCGCTCTGCCGAGAGTCTACGACGTACAGCATCGTGTCGGCTTGCAGTTCGTTGACTCGATATCGGATCGTGGCGAGATCGGTTGTCGCGTACGTATAGGCTCCGTCTCCCTTGCGGACCAGGAACGGAGCCGCGTTACCCGGAATGAAGACGCAGATCGCCTTGTCGCTTTCGGTGGCGAGCCCTTTCGCTTGTAATTCATCCACGATGCTGGCCAGCAGCGGATTAAAAAAACTCTCGCCCAAGGACATGTCGAAGCGAATGTCGAGTTGATCGTAAAGTCCCTGCAACGCTTGCAAGCAAGGTGGAATGAATTGCTTCCAGAGCCGGTGGTTTTCTTCGTCGCCGGCATGCAGCTTGACCGTCTCGTGCCGCGAGAGTTCGGCGATCTGCACATGCCTCTGAGCGAGACCAAACAGGACCGGAGAACTCTCGACGGCGTCGATCTGTTTCCGGTACGAGGCGATTTGCTCGCGGATGTCGTTCACGTCGGCGCGGAGTTTCTTCAGAGCCTTCTCCGCCTGCTTGTCGCCGACAGGCTTCGCTGCTTCGGCTGATTTAATTTCGGCTTCGAGTGCTTCCAGCCGGCGCTGAGCCTGCGGCAATTCGACCTGCGAGTCGTGATAGACCGCAAGCTGATTGACCAATCGGTACAGCCGAGCCAACTCGGTCACTGGCTCGCGCTCGAACTCAGCCTCGTCACGGAAGTTCTTGTAGCCGTACAAAATCATTCCGAACTGAGTTCCCCAATCGCCGATGTGGTTGTCACCGATGACGTGATGTCCGCAGAATTTCAAAATGCGGTACAGGGCGTTGCCGAGGACCGTGCTCCGCAGATGTCCGACGTGCATCGGCTTCGCGACGTTTGGCCCGGAATAGTCGATCACGATCCGCTGGGGTTTCACGGCCGTCTCAACCCCCAGTCGAGAGTCCGACACAATCGCGTTAATCTGTGTTTCCAGCCAATTGTCCTGCAGTCGCACGTTGATGAAGCCAGGTCCAGCGACTTCCGGCGGCTGGCAGATGTCGGCGATGTCCAGCTTGCCGATTAACTCGGCCGCCAACGTGCGCGGGTTCGTGCCGAGTTGTTTCGCCAGCGGCATGGCGCAGTTCGCTTGAAAGTCTCCAAACGTCGCATCCTGAGCCGGCTTGACCATCGCGACGAAGGGCGCGGGATCAGGTGTCAGCTCGGCGAGCACGTTGGCGAAGCGGTAACGAAGTTCGGAAAGGATGTTCATGATCGAACTCAGTAGGCGGCGTACGACTTCTCTTCGACCAGCCGCGATCCCGTGAGGTTGTTGATCTGTCGTTTCACCGCCGTGCGACGGTCGTTCGTCTTGTAAACCGCGCGCGCCAGCTCAATGAAACGCGGGCCGAAGTCTTGTCGCCGCTCGCAATCCCGGATCTCGTCTTCGATGTCCCACAGAGCTTCGTTGATTTGTTTCAAATCTCTCGTCAAAGCGTCGAGTTCGGACGTGCGCGGAATGGAGGCGTCAAGGGACTGCGAAAGCACGTGCAGTTCGGATTGGACATTCTGACGCTTGGCGACGTCAGTGATCCGTTCGCTCTTGATCTGCAGGATCGTGATCTTGTCGAACAATTCTCCGGCGGCGATTTCGACATGGATTGAACGGGCATTGGGCATTTGTGGTCCTTCATTTAGGTCGGCAATGCCGCTCGCCCATCGGGACTGATGATACGCGGTAGCCCGCTAATGTTAGTCTTCACGGAGTTGTGAAAGCACAGCATGTTGGCCGAGATCATATTTGGAAACTCGTTGTGCGTATTTTGAAACGCATTCCGCGGATTGAACAGGAAGGGCCGGTGCCAATACAGCACGTAGCCCAGCGACATCAGGTACTCGATCAGCGCGGACGATTGTTCCGGCCGATCGTTTTCGACATACAACACGGGGCGGAACTTGGCGATGGTCTGCTGGGCGCCGCGCAGGACGCTTAACTCCATCCCCTCGACATCGGCCTTGAGGAAGTTGCAGCGAAGCAGATTCAGCGAGTCGATCGTGGTGACAGGCACCGGTTCGCCGTCGGCATTCGTTTGCAGACTCAGTCCACCGAAGTTGTTCAGCCGCGCGCAATCCAACTGCGGGACGTTGATGGTGCCGCGGACGTCGCCAACCGCTTCCCACCGGCAAATGACGTTCTTCAACCCATTGAGCGCGATATTGGCACACAACGTTTGGAATACCATGCGTTGCGGTTCAAAGGCGTGAACCATGCCGGAATCTCCCACCTGTTTCGCCAACGGCAAGGTGTGCGCGCCGATATTGGCTCCGACTTCGACAACCACGTCACCGGGTCGAACAATCTGCCGAAACACCTCGACTTCCTCGTCCGAGAACTCGCCGTAAAGCTCGATGGATCGGCCGATGTAGCGGTCATTTCGATTGAAGAGCATTAGTCCATATTTAGCGCGCGTTAGCCGATTGAAGTCGCTAGTGGCGATCACCCGCTCGTGTGGTGTCTTGAGCCGAATCGTCGGCTGTTGCGACATCAACTCGGCGGCAATCCGCTCGAAGACCGACGTCCAATCGCCGAGCTTCGGCTGTCGGAATAATCGCATGCTCGGATACCACGGAGTTGTGTCGCCCGTCACTTGCCATCGCCAGTCGGCGACGAACTGCAGCGCCAGCCACACGGGAACTCCCAACGCTCCGGCCAAATGAGCAGGCGCCGTGTCGGCCGCGATGATCAAGTCCAAGCCAGACATGATGGCGGCGGTGTCGAGAAACGCACCGGCAGAATCGACGTCATCGCCCAACGTCACGACGTCGAACCGGCCGGACAACTGGTCGAGCTGCTCCAAGCCGTCGTGCTTCTGCAAGCTGATCAGCGTGACGCCGTTGAGTCGTCCCAGCGGCGCGAACTCGGCAAGCGGCACGCTCCGCCGGGCGTCGACCGGGTTCAATTTTTCCCCTTGCCAGAGGATGCCGATTCTGAAACCGCTCCAACGCGACAGCTCCTGTTTCCACCGAGCTTGTCGAGCGGGATCGGCTCTGAGATACGGAATCTCCGCCGCAAAGGAATCCCAAGAATTTTGCCCCAACAGGCCGGGAAGACTCATCAGTGGCGACCAGCAGTCGCAGACCGGAGGTTCACTCGCGCGGGGCACCAGTTCGTCAATCCCCGCACAACTCGCGAGCAGACCGAGCAGTGGCTTTTGCATCGCCGCAATGACCCGGCAACGGAATCGCTGCTTCAGCTCCGCCGCGTACCGAATGAACTGCAGCGAGTCGCCTAGACCTTGCTCGGCCAGCAGCAGGATCGTCTTGCCGTCGAGCGAAGAACCGTCCCAACGAGGCCAGTTCAACTGCGACGTCTGGCTATCCGGAATTCGGCAACGCCATTCGAACTCCGGCCATCCCGCGGCGAATTCGCCGCCACGGAGCCGGACAATTCCCAGGCCCAGGTGAGCCTTCGCGTAATCCGGCTCTTGCGAAATCGCTTGCCGATACAATTCGGCCGCCTCCAAAAATCGTGCTTGATAGGCTAGCGTGTTCCCCAAGTTCATCAACGCTTCGGGAATGTCGGGCTTGATCGTCAATGCTTGTCGCAGGGCCGCCTCGGACTCAGTGAACCGTCCCATGTCCGTCAGCACGCTGGCCAAGTTGATGTGCCGTTCCGGCACTCGCGGATTCAGTTCGAGGGCGCGCCGAAAGACCTTCAGTGCTCCCCAGTGGTCCTTCTGAGCTCGCAAGGCGATTCCAAGGTAGCACAGAGCGATCGGGTGGTCCGGATGCTCGTTCAGCACTTCACGATAAACCGGTATCGCCGCGGCGACGTTTCCCGTTTGATGTATTTTCCACGCTGCTTTGAGACGAGCTTCGATGGAAATCATGGATTCTCTCGGTGTCGTGCGTCGCCCTGTCGATTACCGCGTCTTCAGTTCAGCGACCACTTGCTGGAAGACCGTCGTTCAGATGGACGCTCCGCCGGTCAACCTCTGACTTTCTTCCTGGGGAGTTTGTCAAGTTGCGTGCGTCAATGGTTGAACATGAACTCCTTCGAGTTCAAGAGTGCCCACAACACGTCCTCGGCGGCCTGGCGTTGATCTTGCTGTTGTTCGAGGTACTCCAGCGCGGTCTTGGCTTCGTCGCTGGTCGGCAACCGCGAGACGGTTCCCAGATAGAGTTCCTCGACGATGCCTTTGAGCGGCTTCTTGTCTTTCTCCGCGAGCTTCGGATCGAACAGTTTGGCGATCTTGCTTTCACCGGAGGAGAGTTTGTTTTCGATCTCGTCGGAGTTCGACAGCAGCAGCACTTGAGCCAGCGTTGCACCGGACGAACGTTCGCACTCGCACGCGGTCACGCGCTGCGGGCGATCGAAGGTGTCGAGGAAGTACGAACCGAAACCTTCGTGCGGCAGATCGACGGCGCGCGCGGTGCTGCCGACCCCGTTGAAACGGTCTTTGAAGCCGATGGCTTGATTGACGGAATCGAGGAACACCTCGGCGATCATGCGGCGCGCGTAAAACCGTGCGTAGTTCTGGCGGTCGTGTTCGTTGTCGGCCGTTGGCTGAGACGACAGTTGATAAACCTGACTTGTGACCATCTGCCGAATCGAGTGCTTGACATCGAACTTGTGAGCCGTGAAGTCAGCGGCGAGGTATTTCAAAAGCTCCGGATTCGACGGCGGATTCGTCTCGCGCAGGTCATCGACTTCATGCACGATGCCTCGGCCGAAGAAGTGGCCCCACAGCCGATTCGCCATCGTCCGCGCGAAGTATAGATTCTCCGGCTTCGTCATCCAATCGACGAGCGCGTGTCGCGGGTCTTGCTCGGCGGTGAACTCGACGTAATCGCCGTCGAGGTACTTCGGCTTGGGTGACGCTTTCGTGAGCGGGCTTTGCACGCCGCTGGTCACGTTTGGCGACGTGAAATATGGCGGAGGTTCACCAAACGCTTTCTGGCCCAGCCGCGTGAAGAACCCAGTCAGACCGTAGTAGTCTTCTTGCGAGTACCGCTCATACGGATGGTGATGACACTTCGCGCATTGCAACCGCAGGCCAAGAAAGACTTGCGCCGTGTCGGCCGTCGATTGATGCGTCAGATCATCGCGCATCTGCCAGTACCGGTTGATGGCCGGAGCGTCCTGCCACTCGCCCGACGCCGCGACCACGCCTCGCACGAATTCGTCGTACGGCACGTTGCGAGCGATCTGGTCCTTGATCCAATTGTGAAACGCATACGCCGCGCGGTTCGCTCCGGCCAGTTGCGAGTTCCGCAGGATCGAGCCCCAGCGCAGTGCGAAAAACGCCGGATAGTCAGGCGATTCGAGCAAACGATCGACGAGTTGTTCGCGCTTGTTCGGCGAAGCGTCTATCAGAAACGCTCGCGCTTCGTCGGAGGTCGGCAAGCGGCCGCACAAGTCCAGTGTCACTCGCCGCAGGAACGTCGCGTCATCGATGATCGGCGATGGCTTCAGCCCGAGCTTCTTCCATTTCTCTGCGACCAGCCGGTCGATCTCGGTCTTTGGCGTGAAGCTGGAAAGTTCTTTCAGTGGCTCGCCGTGAGGCACGAGCGCCATGAAGACGGCGACTTGTCCCATGTACCGCGTCATGATTGCCGCCTCGCCTGACTGACCGCTTGCGGCCACGAGACCGTCGGGCGAAACGGTCGCGACGACATCCAGGTTGCTGGAATAATCCGCCTGCCGAGTGACATCGCGCTGACTGCCGTCGCTGTATTTGGCGATCACAGCGAGTTGCTGCTGCGTGTTCGTAGGAGCGATGTCTTGGCGAGCGGGGGATGTCAGCCCCCCGGTTTGATCCGATGCTGTTGGCGATTGGGACGCGGCCCCGCCGTTGGGCGTCACCGGGGGGCTGACGCCCTCCGCTCGCCGAT
>CAYSHJ010001126.1:0-4420 GCA_964430385.1 uncultured Planctomycetaceae bacterium | reverse complement strand
CCGTAGCGGTCTCGGACTTTCGGATCTTCCTTGCTCAAATCGAGAGCGTCGGCCAGCCGGCTCGACGTGAGCACCCCGAACGCCGCTTGCGTGAACGAGTCCATGCCGCGAAGCATGCCGCTGGCGTCCGCCTCGCGTTTGAGCAGATCAAGTCCCGAGAGCAATTGCTTCCGATCTTGCAGTCGATCCAGCGTTACGCCTTTGAGCGTCAGATCTTCCATTCCCTGGCCGTCTGGCTTGAAAGGTTGAAACGCCGCCCCGAGGAACCCTGAACCGCCCGACTCGGACCAGGGAACATGTTGAGTTCTGGCGGCCAAACCAACGTTGGCCGGAATGGCCGCTGAAACTGGCCCCTGCACCTTCGCCGCCACCGAACCGATGCTCGGCCGACCGCCGATGGACACATCCGACCGACGGTGCCAACCGCTCAAACATTGGTAGCCGTCATGCGCGTCCACGCAGCCGACGACCGAACGAATCGCCACGAACTTGTCCATTTGGGCCGCGATCCGCGAAAAGACTTCGCAAATCTCGATGCCAGGAACCTTCGTCGCGATGGGATTGAACTCGCCACGAATCTCTGTGGGCGCATCGACTTTGATGTCCCACATGTCCTGATGCGGCGGTCCACCTCCCAAAAAGATATTGATCACCGCCTTGTGCGATCTCGAGGCACTGCTTGTTGCGGCCTGAGCACGAAGCAAATCTCCGAGTCCGACGCCGCCGAGGTATCCCATCGCGAAGCCGCCAATTTTCAGGAAACCTCGGCGATTGACACTGTCACAGCAGCGGTGTTTACGGCCGTAAATGGTCAGCATGGATCGACTCCGGAATGGAAGAGACAACGTCCGTCAAACACAGAAATTATCGGACATATCGACGTTGGTCAATCTATCCGATTGCAAGTCTCTGATACTAACGAATTCCAGGTGCTGCGTCTTGTCTCCGTTGGGCTTGCCCCAACGGAACAATGACTGGTGCGCTACCAAAGACGTGCCATGATTGGCCGCTGGCTCTCCGTGGGGCTTGTCCCCACGGCGGCAACGACGCAAAGCAGCTCAGTCATTCGCTCCGTGGGATCAAGTCCCACGGGGGCGAAGCCAGGCTGCCAGTTTGTTGAGTTGAGTAGCTGGCCAGTCATCGCTCCGTTGGGGCAAGCCCAACGGGGGCCACTCTCCGTCGCACCTGAAATTCGTGAGTGTCAGAAAACCCGAATGTCACAGTTTGCTGCCCGCGAACCGAATCTCGCAATTGGGCAGAAATTTCTTCAGGGACTGAGCACCCTGGGCCGTCACATTGCCGCAGGCATTGACGTCGAGGATTCTCAGTTGATTGTTGTTTTTCAGGAAAAACAGTGTCTTATCACCGATGCGCTGGCAGTTGGACAGGTACAGTTCTTCCAGCGACTTGATGGTCCCCAGAACTTGAGTACCGTTGTCGGAAATGTTGTTGAACGACAGACTCATCTTCATGAGGTGCGGAACCCCTTTGAGTTGGAGAGCCAGCGTCTGGTCGGTGACTTCCGCCTGTCCGATATCCAGTTCCTCAAGGGTCTCGACTCCCTTGAGGAATTGCAGTCCTTGCTCGCCGAAGCGAGTCTTCTTCGCATCGAGAATTCGCAGGCCCGCTCCCGTTTTTTTGCGTTTCATGAATTGCATCCCACTGCCATTAATACCGGTGTTGGCAACTTTCAGAATCTCCAGATTTTTGAGAGTCCCCAAGATTCTGAAGCCGTTGTCCGTGATGGGGCAATAGTTCAGATTCAGGTCTTTGAGCCGGGCCAGGTTGGCGAGCGGTGGCAGTTCGGCGTCTCCCACTTTGGCGTTTTCCAGCGATAGCACTTCGAGTGTCTCCAATTTGGACAGTGTTTCCATCATGGGCAACGTCACCGTACAGCCAGCCAGGTTGATGCTGACCAGCTTGAGAAGATCCAGCGTGGCCGACGACAGCCCGGCGTTCGTGACTTTGGTGCCCGCCAAACCGATTGATTCCAAGTTCGTCAACTTCGCTAAATGCTTCAGCCCAGCGTCGGTGACGGAAGAGCCGTTGAGGTCCATGTTCGTGAAGGCATCCGTCCCGGCGAACAGGCTGCCGATCCGAGCCAGATCTTGATCGTTTCGCTCAAACGGGGGCTTGTTCTTGAAATCAGAGATGACTTTTTGTGGATCCTCGACCGTCGGTGCGACCTGGACCACCGCCGCCGGTTGCTGCGCGGGAGCCGGCTTCGCGGCATCGACTGGAGTTCCGGAAACCGCGGGAGGGGCCTTCTCCTGTTGAGTCAATTCTTGAAAGGTCGGCACCTTGTCGCAGCCGCCACTGCTCGTCACTAAAACCACACCAGCAACAGTCATGGCTCTCCCAGCCAGAGCGAAACAATCATGACGCATGAAATCCCTCCTCCGAACTTCGGAAATAAAATAGTAAAAAAACATCAGCCACTCCGTAACGCGGGCTTCGCCGACAACCTTGCTCCCTCTCCCCCGCATCGGGGGAGAGGGCTGGGGTGAGGGGGTTCATGGGCCGGTGGAGCGCTCGGCCCCCTCATCCTAACCCTCTCCCCCGCGGCGGGGGAGAGGGAACCAATTGCGCGCACGGCGTGCATAAATTACAACGGAAAACTTCACCTCCGAAGACTCCAGCGAGGCTTCGCCTCAGACCAAGTGTTTCACCGACTGGACCCCGGCCCGCGCATACCGGCGATCGAATAATGGGAACAAGCATACCTTGCGGTGAAAACACCAACAATGGTTATCTCACATCAAGGTCATCGAGGTCGTTGATTCGCAGGCCTGTGACTCGAGGCTTTCAAGACGCTTCCCGGACTGGCCGTCAACTCCAACGTCCCAATCTCGGAACGCCAAGTCCAGGCTGGCGAGCAACCGATCGGCACCAAAATACGAATGAGGCACTGCGTCGGCTTCCAGAAAGAGCGTCGCCTCAGACGCAAGATCGCGGACATCCCGGGAAGCAAAGCGGAATGTGAGGACCGCTGCGGACGATTCGCAAGAATCTGTGACGCGGGCTGCGAGCACGATCGAGAGATAGTTGATCTCTCGCAGATCAATCGAGCCGCTGAGCCGCCAACCGGACGAACCTTCCGAGAGCGCCGCCGCGGATTCCGGCGCAACTTTCGAGGTCCATGTCGGCAGCCCGGCGGAATGTTCGCCATTCACCTAAGGCGACAATCCTCGCGTCCCGCGCACAACGAGACTGTCAAGTACAACGAGACTGTCAAGTTTTCGAGCCGCGCTCGTCAGGAAGCGGTGGCTGCACAAAACACGGCTGGGCACACCAAAAAAAGCATCCCGCCCAAGATGGGCGGGATGCTCAAGATCATACTCATCCAATGGGAAAACCAGTGCGATTAGAAGTCACCGATCGTCTCGCCGGAACCCAAGGTTCCGATCGCTCCCCAAATACCGTAGGGGCTATCGCCATTCGGCTTAGCCGTATAGGCAGCAGCCGTATCCACCGCGACATCCGTGCCACTGTTGAGGTTCTCGTTGACGAACCGCACAGTACCGTCTCCCATCAACACATGACATCCACCGGTATGACGGCTACTGGGCGTGATGATCGCCGGAGTACCTATCGCGAGGGAAGTAGCCGGTGCCGCCGAGCACGAGGCACCATTGGGCGGAATGATGAACGTAACGCCCGTAAAGTATTCAAAGCCAGACGCCCATCGTTCACCCGGAAGCTCAGAGTTTGGAGTCACTGAAGCGATGAAATAGCTTTGAGAAACGTTGGCCTTGCAGGCTGAGGGAAGATATCCGACAGCGACTGCCGCCGGAGCAACGCGACCGATGGCGTCACGCGTGTTGGTGGGATTTCCCAAATCTCGCTCTGCCATCAATGCCGTATTGCTGGTTCCGTCTTGGAAGTCAGCAATCTTCGAACATGACCTGAACGAGAATGGCCCTCGGTTGCGCTGGCTCACTCCATTTGGTGGAGCGGTAAGGGGGTCACCGTCAACCTGAGCCTGAATGCTGGAATTTTGCGGAAGGGTGAACAGCAGGTCGCCCACATTTAACGCATAGCTGCAATGCGCCTGTGCAGGATTCAACTTCTGTGGAATGCTCGAAGACGGGCAGATGAAGACTTCGATTTCCCCGGAGATTTCAAGAGAGGTACCGACAGCGGGAGTATCAACTGTCAAACCAGCGGTCGGGTCACCGCCTTGCGACACTGTTTGAGTGGCAATCTGTTGCCAGAGCGGATCGAGTTCCAGGAACGGAAGCAGCATGACTCGGCCTGACAGGCGTTCGTGGTTATGCGGTATTGTCTGGAGTGGCAGGCCGGTTCCACCGCTCATGGGGCAGAACACCTTGTGGGTGTCGTGGTAGTTGTGCAGCGCCAAGCCCCACTGCTTCAAATTGTTCTTACACTGCGACCGCCGCGCCGCTTCGCGGGCCTGTTG
>CAYSHJ010001125.1:0-6198 GCA_964430385.1 uncultured Planctomycetaceae bacterium | reverse complement strand
TGTCTGCCGCGTCCCTGGTCGCTGCCACAGTGCGAGTCCTGCCAGCAACAAGCCCACGACCACCGCGGCCACGATGCCGGAGATGAGTTTATTCGACGAGCGACTGACCGACACGATCACACCGGCTAATACCGTCAAATTCAACCAAGTGACCGCACCCAGTCCGCCGGGCAGCAATTGACGACGAACTCCGCGCTCGCCACGGAATTCGTTGAGAGCGACCGCCAATACGACGAGCACGCCGACAATCAGTCCCTGAAATTCGTCGGGGTTCTGCTTCATGGTCTTGGCGACGCTGTCGATCACCGTCCGCAGAAACAACGCTCCCAGCATCACACCCGACACGGTGCCGATGCCGCCTTGCAGGCTGCATCCGCCGACGACCGCCGCCGCGATGGCGTTCAGTTCGTAGCCCTGACCCATCGATTCTGGATTCGCGGCCCCGACGTAGCTGGTGAATAAAATGCCGGCGATCGCCGCCGTCACCGAGCTGAAGCAATACGCCAACCATTTCAAACGCTCGGTCCGAATGCCGCTTAACCGAGCCGCCGTTTCGTTGCCACCCATCGCGTACAAATGCCGGCCCGTGATCGTGCGTCCCAGGAACACTCCTGTGCCAAGACTCAGCAAGATGAAGACCGCCAGCGGAATCCACCAGACTTGGCCGAGGTCTCGAAAGAATTTGTCGGCGATGTAAATTTTGGTGTTCTTCGTGCTGGTGATGGCATTCGTCACGTCTTGAATGAGCACGCGACCCAGGCTGCGAAGTCCGACCAGCGAGGCCAGTGTCGCCACAAACGGCGGCAGCTTGACGACCGTGATCAGCCAGGCGTGCAAGCTGCCGATCAAAAACGCGACCAACAATGTCCCCGCGAAAGCGACCGGCAGAATCCAACCTGCCAGGCCATCGGTTCTGGGTGCTCGACCGGCCATCGGAGCCAGCCAGAAAATCAGCGACGCGCAGACTGTTCCGCTGAACGCGATCACTGAACCGGCCGACAGGTCGATGCCGCCCGCGATGATGACCACTGCCGCACCCAACGCCAGAATGCCCAGCAGCGATGTCTGTCGCAGAATCTCTTGCGCGTTATAGACCGGCTTGTCGAGGTACGCTCGGCTGGGGTCCAGCAGGATCGTCAACCCAACCACCGCCAGCACGGCGAACAGCAAGGACAACTCCGTGCGGTACCGGAAAGATTTCATCACTTCGCCCTTGCTGGAACGAGCGACGGCTACGAACCGGTCAAGTTGTACTTCGTCAGCCATTCCTTGAATTGGTCGAGCGTCAGGAATTCCGTCTTTGGACCAAACAATTCCGCCTTGAGCGGCGAGCCTTCATTCGGCACGACGACCTTCAGTCCCGTGTCGTACAGGTCGCCGTTCTCGGAGCCGTGATTCGAGAACATCTCTTTGACGGTCGCGTCGTCATTCTTCATCAACGCCTTCAGAATGCGGACGCCTTGAAAACCCATTTGGTACGGATTCTGGACGACCATCACGTCTAACATTCCGTCTTGCATCCCCTGGATCGCTGGTGGATCGGCGTCGAAGCCGACGAGCTTCAGTTTCTCGCGAGCGTTCAACAGCTTGACGATGTCGATGATCGCCGGTGTGTTGTACGACCAGATGCCGACCAGCATGGTCATGTCCTTGTTGCGGTCCAGCGCGTCGCGGACGTTTGCGCGAGCGACCGCTTCGTCCCCTTGATCGCCGAGGTTCTCCGCCGAACTGAATTTCTCGCCGGCTCCTTCGGCGAATCCGGCAATCCGTTCCTGTGCATTCGCCGCGCTCTTCAATCCGACAAACGTGGCGTACTTGCCGCCGACAGGCAGCAGTCCCTTCGCGGCGGCTCCCAGCTCTTTGCCGCCAACAACGTTGTCCGTTCCCAAATACGCAAAGCGACAGTCGGCCGCCGACAGGCGATTCACGTCCGAGTCGATCGTGACCACCTTCACACCCGCCTGTTGCAATTTGCGGAGTTCATCGGGAATCGCCGGGTTTTCGGCGTCGGTCACGCTGATCGCGATGCCGGCGATATCGGTCTGTCCGGCGTATTGCCGCAGTTTGTCGATCTGACCTTCGGCCTTGAAGTCGTTGCGATCGACGACGACCTTGAGGCCGTCCGCCTTGCAGTTGAGTTCCTCTTCGGCATCGCGAGCACCCGCTGCCGCGGCATCCCAAAACGGGGCGTTGCCGTTTGTTAGAATGATGATTCTCTTCACTCCGCCCACGGGTGCGCCTTGGCCGAGATCGTTGTGCGAGTTTCCCGAAGCCGCGCTTCCCGCGCGCTGCGGAGTTTCGCCACCGCAACCGGCGAGCAGCCCCAATAACATCAACGATGTCAACGACCGCAACAGGGAAACGCGAAAAGCGAGCATTGCGTCAGCTCCAATGACGAAGTGAACGTGGTGAGCAAGGCCGGAACGATACTGCTCAACCAAGGTGAATTCAACAAGTCCGCGTCGCTCATTCGCACATGCTGGCGGCTTGTGCTACGGTTCCGTGACCATGTTTCACGAACGTGATTTCTCGTCCGATCAGGAGTTCTCCAAGCTGCTCGTCCGCGACAGCGACGTCGATCTGACGATCGTGTCGCTGGAGATCGCGCGTGACGCGAGGCCCGATCTGTCGTTCGACGACACGCTCTCGTGGATCGCGGCTCGCGGCGAGGAGTTGTCCGGCCCTGTCGCGGCCGCGTGGTCGGAAGCCGATGCTCTGCGAGCACTCTGCACGCTGCTGGCCGAGACGCACGGCATTCGCGGAGAGGCGGAGGCGTATCAAATCGCGGAGAGCAGCTACCTGCCCGAAGTCATCGCCAGCAAGCGAGGTATTCCGATCAGCCTGTCAATTTTGTACATGGCCGTCGCCCACGCGGCTGGTATCGAACTGAAGGCCGTCGCCGCGCCACAGCATTTCTTGACGCGGTTTGATGGTATCGACGGAACGCTGTTCATGGATGCCTTCGGCGGCGGGCGCATCATGGCGAAAAAGGAGTGTCTGGAGTTTTTGAATGGCGTGACCGGCATGCCGGAATCAGAACTCAAACCGTGTCTCAAGCCGGTTGGCGCGCGGCCGGTCGTGATTCGGATGCTTAACAACTTGAAGGTTCTGCATGCGAAGCTCGACGATTGGGCCGCCGCCTGGCGCGTGCAGGAACGACTCGTCGCGCTTAAACCCGGCTCCTACGAGGAACGCCGCGACCTGGCCTTCGTCGCGCTCAAATGCGAACGGACCCGCGACGCCCTGCAGATGCTCGAAGACTGTCTGAGCGAGTGCCCCGAAGGCCAAAACGAACTTCTGCAACAACACATCGAGGAAGCCAAGCGGCAGTTGGCCAAGTGGAACTGATTCGATTTTTGATTTTTGATTGTCGATTTTTGATTGGACTTCCGGGCCGATCGAATGCCGAAAATCCAAAATCGAAAATCCAAAATCGAAAATCGTCCCCATGTCCCCTCAACAAAGGAGCCTGTTCGCTCACGATCCTGTCGAGCCGACGTCGTGGGAGCACGCCGTCGCGGCCGATCAGTGGATCGCGAGGGTTGTCGTCAATCGGCCGCTCAATCGGCCGTTTGATTACCTCGTGCCCGATCCGCTTCGAGAACACCTTCAGCCGGGAATGCGAGTTCGCGTCCCGTTCGGTGGCGGTAACCAACTGCTGGTCGGATATTGAGTTGAGGTCGGGCCTGGTGCCGTGGGCCGGCTTGACAATCCGGCCGACGAAGCCGCGACGCGACGGCTGAAGAGCGTCGAAGAAGTTCTCGACCGCGAGCCGTTGTTCTCGCCGAAGATGCTCGAACTGACGCGCTGGATCTCCGACCGGTATCTCTGTGGCTGGGGGCAAGTGCTCGACAGCGTCATCCCGGCGGGTGTGAAGAAACTCGCGGGCACTCGCGAGATTCTGTTCCTGCGTCCGGCCGCCGGAGTTTGCGAAAATCTCGCGGACCGAAAACTCTCGGCCAAACAACAAGTCGTGATGAAAGTGCTCTGCACGGCGCAGCGAGCGATGCTGATCGACGAACTCTGCGAGGATTCCGATTGCGGTGTCGCGCCCATCAACTGGCTGCGGAACAAGAAACTGATCGAGGCGATTCGCCAGCGAACCGATGCATTCGATGCCGACTTCGCGCCGACACCGCGACAGCCCGATCTGAGGTTGAACGCCGAACAGCAAGTCGCACTGGAAGCGATCGTGTCCGAACTGCGCTCCAGCATTCATCGCACGATTCTGCTGCGCGGCGTCACCGGCAGCGGCAAAACGGGGGTCTACATTCAGGCGATTCGCGAAGTCGTCAGTTACGGCCGGCAAGCGATCGTGCTCGTGCCGGAGATCAGCCTCACGCCGCAGACGATTCGCCGATTTCGGTGCCGTTTCGACACTGTGGCGGTGTTGCACAGTCATTTGAGCGACGCGGAACGACACTGGCACTGGCAACGCATCGCCAGCGGCCAAGTGCAAGTTGTTGTCGGTGCTCGCAGCGCGGTCTTCGCTCCCACGCCGCATCTCGGCCTGATCGTCATCGACGAAGAACACGAAACCAGTTTCAAGCAGGAAGAAACGCCGCGCTATCACGCTCGTGAAGTCGCTCGCGAACGAGCACGCCTCGAAAACATCCCGCTGCTGCTCGGCTCGGCCACGCCGACCTTGGAGAGCTGGTGGCGAGCGGCCGGGGACAGGGGACAGGGGACAGGAGACAGGAGACAGGAGACAGACGACAAACGGCAGGCAAAACCTCTTCCTGATTCCTGTTCCCTGTCTCCTGTTCCCTGCCTCCTGCCTTCTGTCCCCTCGGACCTGCTGCTCACTCTCGCCAATCGCGTCGAACGACGTCCGTTGCCGCCGGTCACGATCGTCGACACTCGCAACGATCCGTTGATCTCGCATGGCGAGGCGATTGGGCGGGCGCTCGGCTCGCAGATGCAACTCGCGCTGAACGACGGCGGGCAGGTGATTTTGTTTCTGAACCTGCGCGGCTATTCGCCGACCGTCTGGTGCAAGGCGTGCGGCGAGGGAGTTCGCTGCCCGCGCTGCGACATCACGCTGACGTTTCACAAGGACCGCAACCGCGTCGTGTGTCATTCGTGCAATCACGAAGCGCCGCCTTTGGACAAGTGTCCGAAGTGTGGGCGTCCGGGAGTTTATTACTTCGGCATCGGCACGCAGCGGTTGGAGTCCGAAGTGAAGTCGAAGTTTGGCAAGTTCAAATGCCTGCGCATGGACAGCGACTCGATGCGCAAGCCCGGTAGCCACGACGAGGCTTTGGAGCAATTCCGTCATGGCCAAGTGCAGATTTTGCTCGGCACTCAGATGATCGCCAAAGGGCTTGATTTTCCGAATGTGACGCTGGTTGGCGTCGTCAATGCCGACACGCTGCTGCATTCGCCGGATATGCGCGCGTCCGAGCGGACTTTCCAACTGATCGCTCAAGTGGCCGGCCGCACGGGTCGCAGCGAACGGGGCGGTCGTGTTCTCGTCCAGTCGGCTTGCCCGACCGAGCCGGCGATCGCGCTGGCCGCGCGACACGATTATCTCGCGTTTGCCGAGCACGAACTGAAGCACCGCCGCGAGGCAAACGCTCCGCCGTTTTGTTCGCTGACGCGCGTGATCCTGCGTGGCCCCGCCGCGGACCGCGTCCAAGCCGAGGCTCACGCGATGGCCGCGATCCTCCGCGAAATCATCGAGGCCGCGTCGATGCCGATCCGCATCCTCGGTCCCGCGCCTTGTCTGATCACGAAGCTCAAGGACAACTTTCGGTTCCACCTGCAACTCTCGGCCGCGTCGTTTGAATCGATCCGCGACCTGTGGCTCGCCGCGTTGCCAAAGATCGCTCGCCCGGCCGACGTCGAGTTTCAAATCGACGTCGATCCGATGAGCACGCGGTGAAATCTCGCTCCCACGCTCCGCGCGGGAACGAGATTAATCCCAAACTTGTCACATTCCGCCTCTCCAACTACAAACGCCGCGGTACAAGGTTGGTCAGCGAAGTCCGACAAGCTGGCTCCAGTTGTCCCGCGAGGACGTTCGATGCCTAAGCTGACTCAAGCTGATCTGATCGACCTCAATCAAACCTTTGAAGCCCGCACGCCGCAGGAACTGCTGACGTGGTCGAAGAAAGTCTTCGGCGACAAGGTCGCGGCGCTCTCGGCCATGCAGGAGCCGGGTTGCGTCGTCTGCCACATGCTCTCGACGCAGAAGCT
>CAYSHJ010001124.1:0-14064 GCA_964430385.1 uncultured Planctomycetaceae bacterium | reverse complement strand
CACGACGAGCGTTTCTTGGCCGTTGTCGTCGAGCAACACCGGCGTCGAGTAACTTTGAGCCGCTTCCTGCGGGGCGTCGAGGTTGCGGTCCTGCTTCCAGGCGACCGTGCCCGTGGTCTTGTCAAAGGCCGCCAGATACGACGGCCCGGTCTGCATCACGGCCACGACGCAATGAGCTTTCGTCAGCACGGGCGACGTGCCGAGATCCCACCACAGTGTGTCCTTGCCGTACAGGTCTTGCAGATTCTTCTGCCACACGAGCTTGCCGGCGAAATCCACACACGCCAAGTCGCCGTTCTTGAAGTACGCGAAGACATGCTGACCGTCGGTTGCACACGACGGATTGCAACCGGTCGCTTTTTTGTTCTTGCCGACGATCTCGCTGCCGAATGTCGCGCGCCAACGTTCCTTGCCTTGGCGATCAAACGCCAGCAAGCTGTTCTTTCCGTCGATGCCGCAGGTCAAAAAGATGTGCTCGCTCCAGACGATCGGCGTCGAGGCTCCCTTGCCCGGCAACTCGACCTTCCACGCGACGTTGTTGGTCGCACTCCATTCGGTCGGATAGTTCTTTCCCGATGCGACGCCGGTGTAGCCCGGCCCACGCCAGTTCGGCCAATTCTCGGCCGACAACGAACTCGCACACGCCACGATCAGGCACAGCGACAAAACGATTCGCATGGGAAAACTCCTGAGGTCGATGGAGGCAGGAAATCTGGAAGGCGGTTTGAAAGAGGACGGATTGGCAATTCGTCCCATCCCACATTCGGGGAGCAGCATAAACATCCGCCGATCGAATTGTGAGCGCACGGGGAAACGATACGATGTCGTCCAATCACGCGAGCCGGCTCCCGCCCCAACTCCCACTTTCCTCTGGAGGCTCACTATGTCGCTGCCACAACGCGGTCGATTGGTCTTGGCGATGATCTTGGCGACCGCGACTTGTTCGGCGGCGTTCGCGCAAGACGACAAGCCGCAATACGAATTCGGCGAGATTAAGGTTCCGAAAGCGACCGGCGACGAGTCGAAACGCGAACAACTTTCGGTGCCGCTGGCGCTGGAGTATCTCGAAAACGGGGCGCAGGCCTGGAACACGCAGCGGAAGTGCATCACGTGTCACACCAACGGCACGTACATGATCGTGCGACCGGCACTCTCCGCGAAGCTCGGCAAGCCGAGCGAGGCGACTCGCGAGTTCTTCCTGTCGAAGCTGAAGACCTTCCTGGAAACGGATCGCGCAAAGCTGATGCCGGAAACGAATCCCGCGCAGGTGATTTACCTTGCCGCCGGTTTGGCCGAGTGGGACGCACACGTGACGAAGCGACTCTCGCCCGAGACCGATCAGGCGTTGTCACTGATGTTCGAGATTCAACGCGAGAACGGCTCGTGGGGCTCGCTCGACTGCTGGCCGCCGTACGAATCGGATGCGTACCACGAAGCGACCGTCGCCGCCATGGCCGCCGCGACGGCTCCCGGTTGGCTCATCAAAATCCGCGCGTCGTCGAATAACACACTCAATGCCGCCGTTGCCAAGCTCACGGAATACCTGCGGACTCAATCACCGCCGCATGATTACGGTCGCACGCTGTTGCTCTGGGCGAATGACCGCATGCCTGACTTGCTCGATGACGCGAAGAAAAAAGAACTCATCCACGTCGTCTTCAAGCATCAGCGCGAAGACGGCGGCTGGTCGATCCGCACGTTCGCCGCTCCCGAAGCCTGGGGCAAAGGAAATCGAGCGAGCAAACTGAAGGCCGAACCGGAATTCACGAACCCATCCAGTGACGGACACATGACTGGTTTGGCAATCATCGTCCTGCGTGAAGCCGGCGTCCCTGCCAACGACGCTCGGATTCAAAAAGGCATCGCGTGGCTGAAGTCGAACCAACGAGTCTCCGGCCGCTGGTGGACTCGTTCGCTCAACACCGACTCGTGGCACTTCATCACGTATAGCGGCACCGCGTTTCCGTTGCTCGCGCTGCAGATGTGCGATGCACTTCCGCCGAATCCCGTAACGAGTGAGTGACGGACTTGGCATTGCCAGATGATCGCGAGTTTCCATCGAAGGGAACTTTGTGCGGTGATAGACTCTCATCGTTGCGAACCTGACGTCACAACAATGCACCCAGAGGCTCAAGAAGGAGAATTCCATGTTTCGCGTCGCGCTCGCTTGCATGTTGATTGTTTCGGGAGTGTTTCAAGCCTTCGCCGATGTGCGTGTCTTGCCGGACGGGCAAACGCCGAAGGACAAGCGGCTCGACCCGCCGAAGGATCTGAACGGCTACTTTCCGATGGACGTGCCGGCGTCGAAAGAGGCGTGGGCTCAGCGAGCCGACACGATTCGTAAACAAACGCTCGTCTCACTGGACCTCTGGCCGATGCCGACCAAGGCACCGATGAAGCCGGTGATTCACGGATTGGTCGAGCGAGACGACTTCACGGTCGAACGGGTTTACTTCGAGAGCTTTCCGGGCTTCTACGTGACTGGCAGCTTGTTTCGGCCCAAAGGGAAGAACGGCCCGTTTGCGGGAGTCCTCTGCCCGCACGGGCATTGGGCCAACGGCCGGTTCTACGACGCGGGTGAGCAGACCGTGCGGGAGCAGATCGTCGTCGGAGCTGAACGCTTCGAGGTCTCCGGCCGATACCCTTTGCAGGCGCGGTGCGTTCAGCTCGCACGTATGGGCTGTGTCGTGTTTCATTATGACATGATCGGCTACGCCGACAGCCAACAGATTTCGTTCGAGGTCGCTCACCGCTACAGCGAGCGACGGCCGAACATGGAGACGCCGACCGCCTGGGGACTCTTCAGTGCGCAAGCGGAACTGCGGCTGCAAAGCGTCATGGGCTTGCAGACGCTGAATTCAATCTGCGCACTCGACTTCTTGCAGAGCCTGCCGGAGGTGGATCCCAAGCGTATCGGCGCGACGGGAGCCAGCGGTGGCGGCACGCAGACGTTTATTCTGTGCGCGATCGACCCGCGACCGGCTGCCAGTTTTCCGGCCGTAATGGTTTCGACGGCCATGCAAGGTGGCTGCACGTGCGAAAATTGCTCGCTGCTGCGCGTCGGCACGGGCAACATCGAATTTGCCGGCCTGTTCGCTCCCAAGCCGCTGGCCATGACGGGTGCCGACGACTGGACCAAGGAGATCATGGCCAAAGGCATGCCCGAACTGATCAAGCTCTACGATCTGCTCGGCGCGAAGGACAACGTCAAGACGACGGCCTATCTGCACTTCCCGCACAACTACAACCAACCCAGCCGAGCGGCGATGTACTCGTGGTTCAACAAGCACCTGAAGCTGGGCTTCAACGACCCAATCGTCGAGGGTGACTTCCAACCGCTGTCGCAAGCGGAACTGACCGTCTTTGACGATCGGCACCCGAAGCCGCGCAGTGGCGACGAGTTCGAAGCCTCACTGACGAAGGCGATGTCGGACGACAGCGACAAGCAGTTGGCCGCGGCCTCACCCAAGGATACCGCGTCGCTCGCAAAGTTTCGCGATCTCGTCGGTACTGGCTGGCGAGCGATGATCGGTCGCGACCTGCCGCTCAGCAGCACGGTCGAACGCCAGAAGATCAAGAAAGAAGATCGAGGCAGCTTTTTCTTCTTTGCCGACCTGCTCAAGCTGCCAAAATTCGGCGAAGAGTTGCCCGTCGTGTTCCTGCATCCGAAGACCTGGAACAAACAAGTCGTGATCTGGATCGACGAGAATGGCAAGTCGGGCCTGTTCAACGCCGACAACTCGCCGAAGTACGAAATCGCCTCGCTGCTGCAAAATGGCTTCGCGATCATGAGCGCTGACATTTTCGGCACCGGCGAACTCATGCCGGCCGGCGCGAGTGCTCCGCTGCGCAATCGCAAGGTCAACACGAACCGGCAATTCGCCGGCTACACCTACGGCTACAACCACCCGCTGTTCGCTCAACGAGTTCACGACATCCTGACGTTGGTCGCTTTCGTGCGCGGAGATGACCACAAGGCCGAGAAAGTTCACCTCGTCGGATTGAACTCGGCCGGCCCGTGGGCCGCCGCCGCGAAGTTCATCGCCGGTCCGGCCATCGACCGCACCGTGATCGACACTGCCGGCTTCCGCTTCGTATTGCTCACGGAATTCGACGATCCACAGTTCGTCCCCGGAGCGGTCAAGTACGGCGACGTGCCGTCGCTGCTCGCGCTGTCTGCGGGAAGCGATGTTTGGATCGCGGGCGAAAAAGAATTGCCGGCGATCACGGCCGCAAGTTGGAAAGCCGCCGGTGCCGATTCGCCGCCAACGCTCTTCAAAGGTGAAGCGTCCGCCAAGGCAAACGCGGCGGCTCAGTGGCTGTCAAAGTAACGACGTTAGATCTCTCTGCCCCTCGGCGATTCCTCTTCGTTCCCGGCGATCGAATGTTTGTAGCACTGAGAACGCGCTGAAGTCGCGGACACATTCCAAAGAATTGCGAGACCCGCCGTGAAAGCCATTTTGTTGCTCGCCGCTCCGTTTCTGATCGGCATCGTCAGTGGATTGCTCGCCGCGCTGTGTGGCGTGGGGGGTGGGATCATCATGGTCCCGGCGTTCACAATGTTCTTGGGTCTGCCACACAAGGTCGCCGTGGCGACGTCGATGGCCGTGATCGTGCCGACGGCGCTGGCCGCCGTGAGTCAACACATCAAGAACGACTTTGTCGATTGGCGAGTCTTCATGAGCACTGCGATCGCGGCTAGCCTGATGAGCTTCATCGCGGCGGACTACGTGAAGAAGCTCAGCAATGAAAC
Source organism: uncultured Planctomycetaceae bacterium (assembly GCA_964430385.1). Classification (GTDB taxonomy): domain Bacteria; phylum Planctomycetota; class Planctomycetia; order Planctomycetales; family Planctomycetaceae; genus CAYSHJ01. Next base: position 9,311 of record CAYSHJ010001124.1, on the reverse strand, counting down.
GCTGACGCGTGTCTTCGCCGTCGTAATCATCGTCATTGGCGTGAAAATGCTCGTTTCGCCAGGAAACCGTCCCACGGCGAAACCAGATCCCGTGGTTGAACAAAGCTCACCCCGTTGATGTCCACAATTGCCATCGGCTCAATTTTCATCTGTGATGCGTTTGGCCAAGTCAATGGAGAGACTTGACGGCGTCTACTCGACGAGCGCCTTTCTCGTTCACCCATATCTTGATCTGCCAGGCATGGGCGGCGGCGGGCTGGTGATTGCCAACGGCGACCTTGTCAAAGCCGAGCGGCTCGCGTGCCAACTCGCGGAACTCTATTGGCAGAAGCGGTTCGACCTGGAGCCACCGGTGTTCTCGCCGGCCGAAGCCATCGAACGCGGGTTGCGGATCGAGGGTGGTCCTGTGCTGTTGGTGGAGACTGCGGATTGCTGCGGTGGCGGAGCGGCGGGGGACAGCGCGGCTTCGCTCAGAGCGTTGTTGGAGGCGCATGTCGATCTGCCGAGCCTCGTGCCGATTGTTGATCCCGCCGCCGCGGCGAAGTGTCACGAGGCCGGTGAAGGGGTTGAGGCGTCGGTGCAACTTGGCCACCACGTCGATCGGAAATGGGGTGAGCCACTTTCGGTGACCGGCCGCGTGCAGAAGCTCAGCGACGGTTGCTTCCGCTACCGGGGTGGCATCTGGGACGGACAAGCCGGCCACATGGGGCCATCGGCCGTGCTGCAAGTGGGCAGCATCCAAATCGCCGTTGCCTCGCACGGCACTTACGAATGGTGCGGGGAACAGTATGAACTGCTAGGCCTCAACGCTCGGAACGCGAAGTTCGTCGTCGTCAAGAATCCCATGAACTACCGCATGGCCTACGGCAGCATCGCCAGAGCGGACTTCATTCTGAACACCCCCGGCCCCACTCCCGCGACGCTTCGGGAGACGCGCTTCCAAAACGTCCGACGTCCCTAATTATCCGGCCGATTCCGAGATTCCCAACCTGCGGCCGACCGTCTTGCGAAGCGCCAGAGCGTCAGCGAGGGCGAGCGCTGCAGGAGACTTGGACTTCCGAGCATCGTGACACGCTCGCCCTCGCGGGAGCTTCGGGTTAGTGTGTTTGGCCTCCCGCCGTTCCCGAATCGGCGAGTGGCTCGAAACCGATCACCACGACTTTGGAGTTACGTCATGCGACGATCCCTGCCGGTGTTTGTGGTCTTGTTGATGAGCGTGCTGACGAGCCATCTGGCGGCCGAGAAACCTATCACGGTGCCGAAACCGTGGGTCGTCGCACATCGCGGACTGCTTAAGCACGCGCCGGAAAATACGCTGGCCAACTTCCGCGCGTGCTTCGAGCTGCGGATTGGGTTCGAAGTCGATGTGCGGCGCAGCCAAGATGGGCAACTCGTCTGCATCCACGACGACACCGTGGACCGCACGACCAACGGACGGGGAGCGGTTAACGCGCTGACGGTGGATGAACTCCGGCGGCTTGATGCGGGGGGGTGGTTTGGTCACGTGTTTCGTGGCCAGACCATTCCAACGCCGCGAGAGGTCTTTGACCTGATCGGCCCGCACTCCAACCACGTCGCCCTGATCGCGATTGACCTGAAAGAGCCCGACATCGAAGCGGAACTCGTCCGTCAAGCGAAGGACGCTGGTGTTCTGCGATACTTGCTGTTCATCGGCAATGCGATTGACGACGCCAAGGTGCGCCGAGCGTTGCGTCAGGCGGATCGGGAAACGCAAGTTGCTTGTCTGGCACAGACGGCGAAGGATCTCCCCGCCGCGCTGTCCGACAAGGATTCCGACTGGGTCTATCTCCGATTTGTGCCGTCGCAAGAAGAGCTGGATCAAATTCACAAAGCCAGCAAGCGAGCATTCATCGCGGGGCCAACGGTTGCCGGGCTGGAACGTGCCAATTGGCAGGCTGCGCTGCAAGCCGGCATCGACGCCATCCTGACCGACTATCCCCTCGAACTTGCGGACGAAACACGCGTCGCCGAACGAAGCGCGGATGTGCGTTTTGAGCGGCTGGCGCGGCATTACATCGACGAATTTCCGGCGATGTCGCCGATTGGTGCCACCACGCTGGGAGACCATCGCTTTGATTCCGCGATCGACGATGTCAGCGATGCCACACGACAATATGAGCGAGCGTTCTATCGCCGGATGCTCGACGAGTTACAACGGATCGACCGCGAGTCGCTCAATCGCGAGAACCGGGTCGATTACCAACTGCTGAGGCAGCAACTTCGCGGCGACTTGTGGCGGCTGGACGAATTGCAGGAATGGGCGTGGAATCCCGTCGCGTATACCCAGCTTACGGGCGGAGCGAGCTACGGCCTGATGGCTCGCGAGTTCGCGCCGGTCGAAAAGCGATTGATGCACGTCGCGGATCGACTCGAGAAACTGCCGAAGTTGTACGAACAGATTCGTGAGACGCTCGACGCCAAACGTGTTCCGCCGATTCATGCCGAGACAGCGGTGAAGCAGAACCGCGGACTGATCAGCATTCTCGACAACATGGTCAAGCCGCAGATGAGCAAGCTTCGCGAGGCCGATCGCATGCGGCTCAATCAAGCGATCGCGACGGCGACCGACGCAGTCGATCAGCATCAGAAATGGCTCGAAAAGGAATTGCTACCAAACGCCAAAGGCAACTTCCGCATCGGTGCTAAGCTGTTTGATGCCAAGCTGGCGTACTCGCTCGGCAGTGGCCTGTCGCGGCCAGACATCCGTGACCGTGCCGAGTTTGAACTGCGTCGCGTGCGAGCCGAGATGTACTCGATCGCACGCGGCGTGCTGCTCAAGGCCGATCCGAAGCGGGAAAGCGAGGCTCCCGCCGAGCCGTCACTCGAACAACAACAAGCAGTCATCGCGGCCGCGCTCGAGAAGGCGTATGCCGACATCCCGCCCCGCGACGGCATTGTGGATTTCGCCAAGAAGTCGCTGGAAATGACGACCGAGTTCGTACGCCAGCGCGACCTGGTGACAATCCCGAGCGATCCGCTCGACATCATCCTGATGCCGGAGTTTCAGCGCGGCGTCTCGATCGCCTACTGCGACTCGCCCGGTCCGCTCGACGTGGGGCAAACGACGTACTACGCCGTCTCGCCGATCCCCACCGAATGGACCGACAGGCAGGCTACGTCGTTTCTGCGCGAATACAACTTCCGCTCGATCCACGACCTGACGATCCACGAAGCGATGCCCGGCCACTTTCTGCAACTGGCCCATTCGAACCGCAGCCCGCGTCGCCTGCGAGCACTCTTGTCATCCGGCACGTTCGTCGAAGGCTGGGGCGTCTATTCCGAGCAGCTCATGTCCGAAGAAGGTTTTCTCGACCGCGACCCGCTGATGCGGCTGATCGCGCTCAAGTGGTACTTGCGAGGCATTGCCAACGCGATCCTCGACCAGACCATCCACGTCGACGGCATGAACCGCGACGACGCCATGAAGCTGATGGTCCACGACACCTTCCAAGAAGAACGCGAAGCCGCCCTCAAATGGGTCCGCGCCCAACTGACTTCGACGCAACTCTCGACGTACTTCGTCGGCTATCAAGAACACCGTGACCTCCGCACGGCCGCCGAAAAAGCCTGGGCGGACAAGTTCACGTTGAAACGCTACCACGACGGCACGCTGTCGTTCGGCTCGCCGCCAGTGCGATTCGTGAAAGCGCTGTTGCTGGATGAGCCGATTCCGGAGTGATGCCGCGCTTCTCTGGGCGCGCTTTACGGTTGGGAATGATCCACGTGGCGGCGTCAGCGTGAGACAACCCCAGCCGCAGCACGTGGCAGGTCGAGTCCAAATCGTCGCCACGGACCCCTTGTGAGATTAGCGACGTCGCGTGACAACACTCGCCATGCCGAACTTCCTGCAAGACCATTGGGAATTCCTGAAGCAATTTCGCGAACGGTTCGAGACGACCGGAGCCGTCGCTCCCAGCGGCCGGTTCCTGGCGCGAGCGATGACCGGTCCGATGGCTCGACGCGACCAACCTAGCCGCGTGTTAGAGATCGGTCCTGGCACGGGAGCCGTCACGCGGCGCATCGTGCGGCTGCTGAAACCGGACGATCGCTTCGACCTTGTCGAACTGAACCCGACATTCGCCGCGATGCTGCGGAAACGGTTCGAGCACGACGCGACGTATCGACGAGCGGCCGAACGGTCTGCGGTGCATGAATGCCCGATTCAAGAATTTGCGTTCGATCAGCCTTACGACGTGATCATCAGCGGCCTGCCGCTGAATAATTTCCCGGCCGATTTGGTCCGGCAAATCTTCGAAACGTATTTCAAACTACTGGCTCCGGGCGGAACACTGTCGTACTTCGAGTACATGTACGTCCGCCCGATGCGTCGACTGCTGGCCGGTTCCGAGGAGAAAGCTCGGCTCACGGAATTGGATCGCATCGCCGACGAATATCTGTCACGGTATCGCATCCACCGCAGTTGGGTGTTCGTCAACGTCCCGCCGGCGTGGGTGCAGCACCTGCGGAAGGAATGACGATTTCACTCGTCTTCCGGCGGTGTGACTTTCGCCCCCGCGATCTCTTTGAACTCCGGCAGTTCGTGAAGCGACTTGAGGTCGGGGTCTTTCTTGAGCCACGTCATGTCGTTGAAGCCCAGCTTCAGCGAGCTGCGCAGGTCGCCGATCGCCTTGCGGCGAAAGGCTTCGAGTGTCTTCTCGCGATCAGCGAGTTGGGTGTTCTTTTCGACTTGTTCGAGCGCTCGGCCGTAAACGCACGCGACGTTGTAAAGAAATAATCCGCTCTCCTGGAATTTCGCGCGGGCGTTTTCGACCATCGTGATGCCTTCACCGTACTTGCCTTCCACAGCCAGGCAGATACCGACACCAGTAATCGCCTCCGCATTGTTGTTGTCCAGCGACATCACCTTCTCGAAGTCCTTCTTGGCTTCGGAGTATTTCTCTTGCCGAACCAACACGTTGGCACGGCCGCTGTAAGCCAGCGCATGAAAATCATCGAGTTCAATCGCTTTGTCGAAATCCTTCTTGGCCTCGTCATTCTTCTCTTGGCGATACTGCATGAAGCCGCGGCCGACATAGGCGTCTGGCAATTCGGGATCGGCTTTGATGGCCAGCTCATAATGTTCCAACGCGGTCTTGGGATCGTTTTGCTGTTCCCAGTATTTGGCCTGTGCGACATGTTGATAGCCAGGCGAGCGTTGATACAAGTACGTCAATGCTTGCTTCGCTTGTCGCGACTTGTGTTGGTCGTTCGACGCGCGCGCCTTGCGGAGCACTGCTCGAGCATCGAGTGAACCGGTCTGTCCCAAGGCGTTCGAGACGTAAGTGATCGTGTGGGGATTCGAGGTCTTTTCGAACGCTTGAATCAGCAGTTTGACGGCCGTGGGTGAGCCGTCGTTTTGCAACCATTGGCAAACCGTGTGGACGACGTTCGCGTCGGAGGATTCCAACGCTGGCCCGGCCAGCTTGATGAACACCGGCAACTTGAGCTGACCGAGCACGTTCAACACGGCCGATTGTTCGTTCGGTCGCAACTGCGGATAGACCTCGACCAGCGCGTCGGCGACGGATTGATCACCAATCTGTGCGAGGGTGTTGATCAATGCGCTGCGGTCAGCAACTCCGTTCTTCACGTGCTTCAACAACAGCGGCACGGAGGATTGGTCTTTGGTTTTGGTGAGGAACGCCAGCATCGACGGCGTCGGTGCCGATTTTTCCAGGTGCTCCAACGTGAACTTCAGCGCGACCGCCTCACTGTCAGCGTCGGGTTGACTGGTCAGCTCGACATACGCCACTTCGCGGATCGTCGCGTCGCGTGATTGCAGAGCTTCGGTCAAAACTTCGCGGAGCTTCGGGTGCCCGACGCGAACCAAGGCTTGCAAGCCGTCAATGCCGAGACCGGATTGCGGATCGCGGACGTACTTGTAAATCGTTTCCGACCAAACAGGCCGCGGATATTGAGCCAGCACCTTGACGATGGCCTTGCGTGACTCGGCCCCTTCACGTTCGAGCAGTCCCAGCAGCGCGTCGTGAGCGTTCGCGTAACGGGAACTGGCGAGGCTTTCGAGCGCCGTCGAGGACATCGGATCGATGTTCTTTTTCGCGAACTGCAGCAGCTTGTCGATCGCGTCTTTTTCGCCGTAATGCCGCAACGCCAGCAAAGCGGCGCGTTGCACCACGGCTTCGTTGTCGTCGGCCAATTGCAGGATGAGCGGCAAGTGCTCGGAAGCCAGTCGTCCGCCACCGCCCGCGAGCGCGGCCGATCGAGTCAGGGCGTCGCCGGTTCGAATCTCGTCGAGCAATTCGTTGCGCGGCACCGCTTCGTACGCCGTGCGCAACGCGGCGATGACCGCTTCGGCGGTGGTCTTGTGAATCGGCGACGCGGCAGCCATCGCGGCGGCGCTGGGCATCGGCCCGCCATATGAGTTGTTGAAGCTGACATTCTGTGCGTTCGTCGCCGGCAAGTCAGAGAGACGCAATTCAGTGAATGAATTCGGCAACGTCGGAAACTGTTGGTTGTAGACCTCGCCACGACCGATCGACTGCACCGATTGCACCAGCCAATAAGACAACTGCTGGTCAATCGCCGGAGCTCCCTCAGCCCAGCGAATGACGACGCGCGTGACCTTTTGCGACGACAGGCGTTCAAATTCGTCCAACAAGCTGCCAAGGCTGATCGAGTTCAGCTCGCCGCCAATCGTCAACAACGCCAAGCAGCCGCGCGGGCCAAGTCGCTTCGACGACAAATCCAATTTCGACGTGCCCCAAGCGTTGATGTCCAATTCGAGCGGTTTCTCGCCGGATCCAATCTTCAGTTGCAGGCGCGGAATCTGTGCTCCCTTGGGCAGCCCGCTGAACAGAATCCATGTCGAGGCCGATGCGCCGGCCGCAAGCTTGAGCGTCGGCGTCGGCTTGAGTGATTGCAGATTGTGCGACTGCTGTCCGATCTGCACACCGTAATTCTGCACGTTGGTGGGCAGCTCGCCGTTCTTCAGCGAGTTGCCGTCGGCGTCGAGCGTGATTTGCGACGCTTCGACCGTTTGGGTTTCGGCGGTCAAGTTGATGAGCATCAATTTTGCCACGAAAACACGCGACTCCTGTGGCGAGCCTTGATTGATCGACATTAGGACCGGCGTCTCCAACAAGGGGACGAGTTTCCGTTCCGCGGGATTCTCCGGAAGCAGTTTGGGTGCCGACTTCGCGATGGCCCGCAGATCGCGCTCGAGTTGATCGACCTTATCGAGCACTCGTCGCAGCAGATCGCGATCACTTTCTTGGGCGGCGAGGTCGCGTGGCAGCCGGCAACACAGACCGGCAATCACCAAGGCCACGAATGGCCACAACACACAGAATCGTTGGGACTGCTTGGTCTGCGTCATGATCGTTCTCCTCAGCGAGGCCAATGGCGGAGGTGGAGTTTCCAAAAATGAGCGACGCCGCCTCCGAAACACACCGTTTGTCTTTCACGGCAATTCAAAATTTGCAATGACCAATTTGCAATTTTCAAAAAAGTCTTGCCACTCAGCACAACAGAGTGCCTGCCGAGAGTTCAAACCACAAGCGAACCTGCTCGCCAGGCGCCAGTTCTCGCAGTCCGGCCGCGACGCCGCGAGCCTGCAAGTTGATCGCATCGGTCATGCAGGTATAGGGCTCGATGCAAACACATGAGCGATTTGGGGGCGTAAAGACGACTATCTCGCGAAACGTGGGATCGCAGCGTTGCAAGACTTGCAAGCCGGCAGCTTCGTCGATGATCCCGCTGTCGATCATGCCTTGGTCTGATTGCAGGTCCGTCAACACGTCGTCCAGCTTAAGCACATCAAAATATTCCCCCTCGCGCAGATCCTTGTCTGGCGAAACGGGACGCCGATCACCGGTCGGCAGACAGTCCTTCAAAACCCATTCACTGTCGGCCGGCACTTGGATCAGACAGCGCGCCGGCTGACTGCCTTCATCCAGCGGTAAGCGGAAATAGGGATGAGTGCCCAAGCCCCACGGCAGCGAGACTCGATCCGGGTTTTCGATGCGGATGTCGGCTCGCAGCGCACTGCCGCGGAGTTCGTAGCGGACTTCGATCACGAAGTCGGCGGGCCAGAGCGAGCGCCGGTCCGGAGCATCGACCGACAATTGAAACTGCCCGACGGCGAAGCGGTCCCCGCGAGCGATCACTCGCCACGGACGGTCGATACAGAACCCGTGAATCGCATGGCCGTTTTTGTCATGCAGGCCGACATCCGCCGGGATGACGTACTCGCGACCAGCCCACGTGAAGCGGCTGTCGCGAATGCGATTCGGAAACGGAAACAGAATCGGAATTCCATGACCACTCGGCCGCAGCGTGCCGATCGGAAACGCCGGATCGGCATCGAGCACCTTCACCGACCAGTCACGCACACGCGCGATGAACTCAAAGCAGTTAAAGCCAAGTTGCGGCACGATACGGGCGGTCGAGCCGGTCGTGGAATCGCGCAGTTCGAGGATCAGTGGCATTCCCGACTCAATTCCATTCCGGATGCTCGGTCGTTTGCGGTAGCAGGCGGTGAACGGCTTGGAACGTGTGAGTCAGCAAGTCCCACAGTTCGTACGGGTCTTTGTGGAAGACGAACTCCGGCATCGCTTCGTGGAGTAACCAATCGCCACGACCGATCTCCGCTTCCAACTGTTTGGGCGACCAGCCGGCACAGCCGGAGAAAACTCGAAACCGAGCCGTGTCGTCACCCTCGGCCACGCTTTGGACGACGGACCGAAAGACGTCCTTTGTGCAGCCCACATAGACGCCCTCGACGGGAGGAGACTCGGTGTAATCCAGCTCGCGAGCGTTGTGCAGAATGAACAGGTTGCCCGGCTCGACAGGTCCGCCCATAAACACGACTTCGCCGGTTTCCGGAAGCTCAAAGTGTTCGGACAACACCTGTGAGACCGTCACCGAAGACGGCCGATTGACCACCAAGCCCATTGCCCCTTGGTCGTTATGCTCCAACAGAAGCACGACGGTCCGAAAAAAATTGGGGTCACGCAGGTGCTTGGCCGCGATCAAAAATTGGCCTCGCAAAGATTCGTGCATGTGTACTGTCGTGAGAAGTGATATGCGTTCGAGTGATTCCGCGACATAACGACTTGAGGAAGTATAGGCTGGCTCACGATCGAAGGACAGTTGCCGCTTTCGTTAGGCAGCATCGGGATGTCTTTTTCTGGCCTGGTTCATGTTGGGTAGCAGGTGGTGACCAGATTGGGGTGTGAAAAATGTCTGTTTCCGTGAAGCTTGGTTGGGTCTCAATCCAATTTCAGTTTCAGGGAGGAAACAGACATGGACGATTCTCAATTGCCGGTGGT
>CAYSHJ010001123.1:0-16430 GCA_964430385.1 uncultured Planctomycetaceae bacterium | reverse complement strand
GAGAGGTCGGCCAGCGCGGCGTCCAGCGTCTGCCAATGAACAATCTCGGTTGACGTTGGCGGCCGGTGGTCGATCTGGTGTGGCGCGATGAGCAAAAGGCGTGCGCCATTCGGATCGTAGGCATACGCCAGATGCGGACTCTTTTCGGAGCGCGCGACCGAGCCGTCATGCTCGTGTCCGGTGAAGTAGGCTGGAAGTTTCACGCTTGAACCAAGCCTCGCTTGCACGCGCGCCATCACGGCTCGCCGCATTGCGCGGACCATGCCGCTTGGATCGGCCGATGGCGTCAAGCCGTTGGCGATGGTGAACGATAGGACGCCGTCGCTGTGCGCCACAGGGGACATCAAACCGAGTCCGAGAAAGCGGCCGCAGCCGAGCAGCAGCGGGCCAGTCACTGGCGTGTGGAAGGTGATCTCGGCGTGCCACAATCGTTCTTTGGCGAAGCGAGTCTCGGATGCGAATGGCTCGACCCGTTGTCCCTTGGCTTCAAACGGCTCGCGCTGGACGCGGATCGAGTCGGTCCCAACGCGAACGTCGGAGTGTCGCAGTGATTGGATAATCGCCTCAGCGGCGGCGCATTGTTCGGCTGCGCGTTCGCCTCCCCCCTTTGCTTCGAGCGACTTGCGAGTCGGCTCGATTCGCCGACGCATCGCGGATTCTGGCAACGCGATGGGGGTGACTGTTCTCCAAATCCGCGTCGCTGGCTCGCCGATGCCGTAGTGCTTCAACATCGCTTCGTCCGTCGAGGGTGTCACGACGACAGACACAGACGGTTCGGTTTCGTCATCCAAATCGCTCCTCAATTCGACTCCTGAAATCGCCCAACGCACGTCATCCGCTCGCAGCGGGCAGCCAGATGGCACCTCGACGAGCAGCCGCCGAATTTCGTGATCGACGTGGTGAACCCCGATCGAAGGCAGCGGCACGATGCGGACTCGCAGTTCTGTCGGGCCAGCGTTGGAACCGTCGGCTTTGCGACCGACCAGAAAGCGTTCAATGTCGGCATGTCGATTCGGCAGCGCGTTTCGCAAGCGTGCGACCGCCGCGTCACGAACGGCCTTGACCAATCGAACGACGCGCGGCAGCGGCCACGCGATGAACTTCTCGGACGTTTGTTCGCGTAACTCAAACACATGACGGACTGGCGGGCTGTCGTAGGCGACCTGTGCGAAACGCGGTTTCGACGGCTGTGAAAAGAGCTGCTTGACGGCGCGACCTTGGCGCACGGCTTCAAACCGGCGGCCAAAGGTTCGATGTCGCTCGGACAGACTTCGAAGTGAACCGAGTTGTGGACACGCGAGAGTCAGCCCCTCGCCGCCGATCGACGGGCGATAAACGGTGCCGAAATACTCGGCGAACCGTTCATCGACCACGCACGCATCCAGAACTTCACCCCAAGCCCACGCGAAATCGATGCCACGTCCAAACTGATAGACCCGTTCGGACAGCAGGGTCACTCGCTGCGCCTGACATTCATTGGTTTCACTGTTCGAGAACCGCCATGCGAAGAGCCACGGCAGGTCGGCGTCAAACAGTTGTGGCTTGAAAACCTTTTGCGTTCGGATTTCACCGATGCGACGTTGGTCTCCGCCGACTGCGTCCAGATCGTTGTTCGGCACAAAGTTCGTCAAACTTTGTCCGTCGATCATTGGGGGTATTGCGACGATCGGCGGGTCAAGTTCTTCGAGCCACTGCAACGCTGCATAATCGTCCGATTGAAGCGGACCGCTCAAACCGGCTCCTGCAACAAGAGCCTGAAAGAGACGCGCAGGTGCAGGCGGGCCGTGGCCGGAACCGTGATAGCGACCATCGTGCAGTCGCACAGAGATGAGAAGTGCTCGCGACATTTCAATCAGCTCCTCCACCAGCTTCTTCTTCGTCTTTCTTCGCAAGCAGCTTCTTAGCTTCATCGAGATTGAAGGCGTGCTCGACATCCTTCGGCCAACTCGGCCGAAAATGCACAGCGGCGTCAGATGCAAACTTTCCAATCGAAGCACGCGCGGCGGCGGAACTCAGGTCGATCAAACCCGGTTTGCCACGACGAGGGACGGCATACCACTGATCTTCACCCGTGTATCGCAGATGGCAACCTTCGCGCAGAAAAAGGTCGATGTCCGCTGTTGCGGCGACAAGCGACAAGCCAAGGAGATATTTGCGAATAGCCGTGGTTTCGGCCTCGGTCTTTCCGCGAATGCCACGCAACGCGACAAGATTGACTGTCACCTCTCGTTCGATTCTTCCGCGCACGAAGATGCCACCCAGAACACGAGCTTCGGGATTCGGTGTGCCGTCGTTTCGGTACTCCGGAGCTTTGGTATCGCGGAAGATTGCCGGTGCATCGGCCAACCCTTTCACAGAAAGCTTTGTCTTCTTGGTCTTGGCTTCCTTCTTCAATGCCTCTTGCTGCTCTGGATCGAGTCCCTTCCAAACGGAATTGAACTGTGCCGCAGCGTGAAGCGTATCGACGTCCCATGCGCGAATGAGAGACCTGACAAGTCGCGGACGTTTCTCACCCGTGCCGCCGCGTGAATCCCAGCAACCAAAAACGAGTGAGGTCGGAGCGATCGCACAGAGTGGTCCAGCATCACCGGTTTGACGCAGTTTCTGAAACGCCTTCGTCACATCGGGTAGTAGACTCGGTGACGACTGCACCACAGCGTCAGCGATGCGATGAGCCAGTTCGAGGACCGAACGTTTTTCCTTGTGCGGTGACGAACACGCCTCTTCATCCTTTCGCTTCTTCTTCCCGCCGAACTCTTTGCAATTCTTGCATTCACCGCATGGTTCCGTGTGAAGCACAATTTCGATCTGTGGCACAAGCCACTGGCTCCGATCTGTCCCAGCAGTTTGGAAAACCGGTTCGAGCCGGTTCGCCTGCGAGCCGACGCTGTCGATGAGCGCGACCCGGGTGCCGTCCGACAGTGAGTCGATGTTGTAGCCAATGTCGGCATAGGTTGGCGGATAGATGACGCATGGCTCCGATTCGACGGACTCGACCGCCACGAGCCTTTGTTTCAAGTGCAAGGCAACCGGACCGCCAGAGTCGGTCGCCCATTTGTCGATGTCTGCTTTTGTGACCGCAGCCGTCTCAACTTGTGATTCTGATTTCGTAGTCATCGTGAGATTTCCTCCGTAACGGTGGTGATGCAACGTGCTTGGCCTTCTTTGCCGGGCCAACCCAACCGCATGTTGAAGCGACGTTGCGGAAAAGGGAGATTCGAGCCGCCCAATGCCGCCCGAACGAATAATGGATCGAAGAAACGCTGGCGGCTATCAGTTCCAATCACGCCGTAGCGATACTCCAGTTTGGAAACCGATGCGGGTCTTGCATTGGTCAGCCCAATCGCGGCCAGCATTTCGACAAGCGGATAGCCGACTGTCGAAAAACGATTGCCTGCGTGGTTATTCAACGAGAAGCCAATGTCGAGTGGGATGTAATCACGTCGCCAATCAAACCGGAAACTGCTGCTCTGCTCGACCGCTAAGTCAAATGGTGCATCTTTCGCGGCGATGCAGCGATCACGAATGAGTTGCAACCCATCGCGGGTCAGTGCTGCCCCTGGATAGCCACCGGCCCCTGCCCAAAACTTTGCGTTGTCGCGAGAAGTCTTGCTTCGGGCATCGCCCCAATAATCAATCATCAAACTGTGGGCGCAATCACTGTCTGTGAGAACTGCCGGAAGCGTCGCGGGACTGGTTGGAAGCGGGATCGGAAACGCGAAGTCGGAGGAGACTCGTTGAGTTGGGACGTTCCAGCTCTCTGTCGCCAATTCACTGTTGGCAGGAGCAAGCGATGTGACTTGCGCGTTTGCAAGAAAACTCAGCACGGCCTCCACAGGATCACCGTCGCTCGCTGTGCGCAGCAAGAACTTCACCTGTGTTGAGTCGCTCCAGTCGAAGCCGCCTTCGGCGTCGCCGAGCAGCACGTTGGCTGCTTCAAGAAATCCGAGGCAGGCGAAAACCTGACCGGGATTGAACAGGTCAACGGGAATTGAGGCTTCCGCCATCACGGTATCTCCTTCTTGTCTGGAGCAGCGATGTCGTTGTCGCGCGACGCCGCCTGATCGACGGCTCGCAACAGACTTTCCCACCACGCCAGTCCCCACGGTCCCCAGCGCTTTTGCAGACGAGCGAATCGCAGTGCGACATCGCGTGCCCGGTCTTCGAGCGCAGAAGGAGGTGCGTTGTCGCAGCCGCCAATGCCGATCAGCGGCCGAGCGAATCCGTGGTGCGCGGCGATCAGGTGCAACGCCAACTCCTGAACGTCGGGAGGCAGCTTGAGAAGTTCCGTGTCGCTTCCCGCGACCGGCAGCGATCCAAACTCATGGCGATAACCATCAAGCAACGCCACGTTCACCGGCCCCGGCGTCTTAGCGTAGTCATCGCCGGCGGGAGCCTTGAAGGCTCGCTGCCAGCGCGGCGATTTCTTGCCTTCGTCATGCAACCGCGCGGCAATCCCCAGCATCGTGGCGTAATGCGGATGCCTTTCCGTCAATCCCAGGCGATCAGCGAGCTTCGTCGCTCGCTCGTGCGCCCACTGCTGATGCACGGCGAGCGTTTGCAACCGACCTTCCGAGCCGTCGTCTCCGGTCGCCGCATCGTGCCGCCATTTCTCGACGGTCAGCCAACTCGATGGTTCGTCGTCTTCCGATTTCGTCATCGCCAGACGGAATCGAGTGCGCCAGCGCGAGCCGGGTTCGCTGGCTGACGCATCTTCGATCAGCCGCACGCGGAATCGAATGACTTCTTCGCCATCGACCGGCGGCAGCCAAGTCGTTCCATCGTCGAGTGTTTGCGGTGGCTCGTGATATTCAGCATCCAGCAAGCCGCTCTCACCTAAGCCAGCGACGCGAGCATCGACGACGACCGTTGCGCCGATGATGGCTCGCCTGATCTCCTCTCGCTGCCGGTCGTTCTCTTTTTTGTCGGAACTGGCGAATGCGATGTCCTCCAATCGAACCGTGCGGGCAACATCACCCGCCGCGTCCAGCACAACCACGACAACGTCTTGCCAATTGAACGGCGGTTGGTTGTTCGACGCAGAACCGGCACTCGCCGACTTTGCCGCCTTCAACAAGGATTTCGCACGTTCCTCCAACCATTCCATGACTCGAAATGTCTCGGCCTCCAGCGTTTCGCTCGCATGAGGTGGAGCGGCCTCGAAGAATGCCGCGATATCGGTCAGTTTCATCGTGGACTTTTCGTCGCGACGAACGGGCAGATGTTTGCGCCAGACGATTGCCGTTTGCGGCTCGTCATCGATCCAACCACGCAACCACGGTTCAACGATCGGTCGGCCCGTGTGTTCTTTGAGCGACGTCATCGACCACGCATCGACCAGCGCCCGTGTGAGCGCGGGACGCAGCGGTGCCGGTGTCGTGGCAGCCGCGAGAATTGATCGGCGATGCGATCGTTCCTCGTCTTCGGCAACGTCCGTTGCTGGACTCGTTTCTGCGGCACTCAGCTTCAAGTCTCGAATCGCTCCCGGACTCGCCTCGACGATTCCCGCATCGTCACGGGCCAGCAAATCGAACGGTCGACGTCGAGCACGAGCAACGTCCACTTCTGCCTTGTGCGCGGCAACCGCCTTCGCTTCCTTGTCCGATCGCTTACTCGGCGACTTAGTCAGCGCTTCCTTCACGGCCTTTCCGGGAGTCGGATCGGGCGACGCGACGACGGTGATCTTCGCATCCCCTTCGCCGCGCCGATTCACGCGGCCCAACCGCTGCACCATGCGTTCCCAAGCGACGAGGTCGCAGACCATGTGGTCGGCATCCAAGTCCACGCCGACCTCTCCGGCCGATGTTGCGAAGACGAAGACCGCATGCGTTGGCGTCACCTTGCTGCCCGCGAGGAAGCCGTGACTTCGTAACCAATCTACCGCCTTTTGCCGTTCAAACACGCGCCGACCACCGACGAACAACTCTGTCTCTGGCTTCTCGGTCAGTCCCTTCTTCACTGCGGCGTCGGCCAGCTTTTCCACTTCCTTCCGAGCCGCTTCGGCATCCTCACGCTTGTGGCAAAATACGATGACTCGCATCGCGATCGTTCCCGCCTGCGACAAGCCCCAAGCTTCCTTCGCAATACGTTCCGACAGCTTCTCCCCGTCGTCGAGTTCGTTGATCGTTAATCGCTTCGGAGCTTTCAGTCGAAGTTTCACAACGTCGTCGAAGTCGGCCTCGGTCAGCCCGAATGTTTTCCCCGCACGAGTCCGCCCTGTGGCTGACAATGACATGAGCTTGAACTTCGGCACGATATTCCGCAGTGGTTCACACGGTCCAAACTCCCCATTGCTGTCTTCAATCGTTTCCAGCAGCCGCTCAAACGGCGGCACCAGATGCGATTCATCGAGCACAACGAGCGTATCCGCTCCCAGCAGCCCGGCATGATACGGCCGCATCTTCCGCGACGTGCCATAGCCCTCGAACAGCAACCGCGAACCGATCATGTCCACAGTGCCGACAATGATTGCCGGTGACGCTGGGTCTTCAAGCCATTCGAGATTATCAACGTGCTGTCCTCGCAATGTTGAGATCGGCAAGGCCCGTCCACTCAAACCCAAACTCTGTTTGAAATCGTCGTGCTGCTCGACTTGGTCTCGTAGTTTCAGCGCTAACTCCGTGGCCTGATCCACGACAGCACGCCGATCGACAACGTACACGAGCCGTCTCGGCAATGAATGATTCATCGTGCGGGCTATCAGCCAAATCGCCATGACCATCGTCTTGCCAAGTCCTGTCGGCAGGTCGATGACGCTGGGTAACTCACCCTTCGCAAAATGTTCATGAAACAACCGCCACTGCCAATGCAAGGGATCGTTGTCCGCAAGTTTGTTGAATCTGCGACTAAAGTCCGCTCGGTTCATGTGATTTGTTTCCAACGTTCCGATGTGTGCGAAGCGAATATCTCACAGGCAGGTGAAATTTATTCGTTTTGAAAAAACTCGTTGCTTTTGACGGTATTGGCGGACCATTCCCGATTGTCAGCGAACTGGCCGCGAAGCGTGCTGATGGCAATGGGTTCGTCTTTGTCGTCGAGCGGCAGAGCGCACAAATCGACAAGACTCTGCCGAAGTTCCTTGAGTCTCGGTGAATTGCCAAGTCTCTCGCTCAGTTTCTCAACTTCGGTCGTCGTCTGATCCACGACGGTTCTGCGGTTGACGACAGACACCAGTCGTCGCGGCATCCGGTCAGAGTGATTCGCCAACGCGATCAACCAGATGGCGACGACGGATGTCTTGCCGAGGACGGTGGGAAGGTTGCACGACGAGAGGATGTTGTTTGGGGAGTGCTCGTTCGCGACGCGGAGCGTCGCGCCACAATACAACGACTCTTGCCACGGAAAGGGTGGGTTGCCGGTGAGTTCTCGAAAGTCATCGCGGAAGGTCATGGAGGCTTTCATGGTGGTGCGACGCTCCGCGTCGCAATTCACGATACACGACGCGGAGCGTCGTGCCACACTTGGCGACTCCGCCTTACGAAATCTCTCTGATGCACTCGCGGCGATTCCAACATCGTCACTGCTGAACAGCAAGCGGCGCCGGACGATGTTCTCTGAGGTCACATTTTCTGAATGGCTTGTGCTCTTCCGTTGTGGATGCGTCTCGCATCCGTCCGATGCGAGACCCGGCGGCCACGATTGGGCGAGGCGGACTTAAGCGTGATCGGCGGTCTTGCCGAATACCAAACCAACGGAACGATTGATCATCGGCTGGCTTATCGCTGCTGCAAGTATTCCTCGATGCGTTCGGCTTTGCGGAGCAGATACGGAATGTGCTCGTTGTTGGCATCGACGAAGCGTTGCAAGAAACGCAGATGTTGCTCGAACTGTTCGCTGAACTTGATGTTTTCCTGATCGCGCCAGGTGTTGCTCAGCGCGTGCAGTTGGGCGGAGAGCGCGGTGGTGCGGTCGGACAAGTCTTGATTGAACTGCTTGAGCATCTGGGCGAACAGCCGCAGTTCACCGGGATCGACAATCGCTTGAGTCATGATGCGTCGAGTGTCCAGAGTTGAGAGTCGAGAGAGTCGGCTCAGGTGGTACCGACCACAGCCGAGAGTCTATCAAACAATCGGTCGACTTCGCGGCGAGTTTCCTCGTCCAGGTGAAAGGCGACGGGGCCGCGAACGAGCGTGTTGGCGAAAATGCCTTGCCGCTGGAGCAAATATTTCTCAATCGCCAAGAAGCCGTCGAGGCCGGTTTGCAGCGCGACGAGCGACGAGAGTGGCAATGAGATTTCATAAGCTCGCTGATCATCACCGGCTTGCAAGGCTCGCCACAACGCCACGATGGCGTCGATCAAATCGGCTCCGGGCATTGTGCCAATGATGCCGCGGCGAAAGCTGTCGACCAGGGCGATGCCGCCGCTGCCCTCGAACACGGCGGCTTGGCCTTGAGTCGCCGCCCGCAACTCCGTCAAACGCGGACCGATGGGCACGGCTTCGGGCTTAAACAGAACTCGTGGGTGAAACTCGCGCCACAGCCGAGCCTGCACGGCGATCGACATGGGCCGGCCGACATAGCCGCTGGCGTCTTGCACAATCAGCGGAATTGGCACGACCCGCAAGAGCCGTTCGTAGTATCCCAGTTGCTCGTCGTCGCCGACCGCGATCGAGATCGGCGGGATTGCCATGATCGCGGACGCTCCGCATTCGGCGGCGAGCCGCGCGAGCCGTTCGGCCGTGTGTGTGCTCTCGGCCCCGACACTGATCACGGTCGCTCCGCGCGAACGGGCGAAGCGGCAAGCACGCTCGGCCAGCGTTTCCCGTTCGTTGGTGCTCAATCGGAGCGTCTCTGAAACCATCGCCATCACGATGCCGTCGGCTCCGCGAGCAAATAGCCAGTCGATTTCGCTTTCGAGCGTGGTCCAGTCGATCGATTCGTCGGCGTGGTACGGCGTCTGGAAAACTGGCAAGACGCCGGAAAGTTTTGACGTGGACATACGGAAAGGCTCCTCTTGGCTGGCCGCTCACGCCGACGCTGCCAGTCATCGCGAGCGTGCGGGTTGCACGGGCAGTGTTTCTGGTCGACTCAGTTCGCTCGGAGCTTGTTGTGTCGCAGCCTTCGCGGAAAGGCAAGCTTTAACAAATCTCCGCGGAACGGATTCGTCCATCCTGTCGTCAGGGATTTTCAACGTAAAGAGATCGGGGTTCCGCTTGACTTTGAGAACTCGTGCTAGAGTTGCCTGTCCCGCGAGGATCCCAGAGGAGACGCGGTGACTGGGAATCGCGGCGTCAAGCCGAGTTCCACGTAATCTCCTCTAACACGAACGTGACGGCCGTTGGCCTCGAAGCCAGTGAGAGCACGCGATGGGCTTCCTCAAAAAATTTATCAAGAACACATTTCGAGACGGCCAACCGCCGCGCGGGCCCAGCAGCTTCGAGAATCTCAGCGAAGACCAGCTCGAGTCGCATCTGAAGGTGGCCAGCTACGACGGCTTTGTCCTGACGGACGCCGTTCGTCCGTCGTTCGACTTGCAGGTCATCCCGCGCGCCGGATTCCGTCGCGATAATTACTGCGACGATAAGACGGGCGTGGACATTCCCGTGCTGATGGCCACGGCTTCGCGAGAGAAACTTCTCGACCTGTTCATGGATCTGCTGGACCCGATTGGTACGGAAGTGGACGTCGTTCTGGAAACCAGCCACGAAAAACCTAGTGGCCAACACCAAGACCTATATCGCGAGCACATCGACCTGCCGATTCTGAAAAGCGTTCTGTACGACTTCGAGGACTTGTTGCTCAACGACGGTTGCACCGGCATCGCGGTGCTCAATCCGCGCATCCCGGTCGAAGTGCAATTCGACGAGCACAAGCTGCTGATCGTCTACGGCCAGGACTTGAGCGACTTCGAGTCGATCCTGGACGATTATCGCGTTGACCGCGACGACGAGATCAGGTTCCTCACCGAAGCCGAGCACGTGCATTCCTCCAGCGACGAGTTCTTCCGCCAGTTCGAAGAACTGAAATATCGACTGGGCATGGAAGAGTAACCGCGATGTAGGTCGGATCACTTTTTGCCCGGCAGCAGCCTGTTCAAGCCTTTTTGCAGTTGCTGGTCGAGCAGATTTTCAACGGCACCGGTTGTCGCTTCTCGCGCGAGTTGCTGGAACACGCGGTTATCGATTTGTGGGCGAGACAGTGTGCCTCGCACCGGAATGCTCAACGATTTGCCGCGCAGGCCGGCAAGGTATTTGTTCGAGTTGAGCCACTCGTCGCGAACGGGCACGTCGATGATCAGGTCGAGCGAATCGTCGAGTCCGACCGAGCCGCGAGTTTTCAGCGTCACCTCTTTCGTGACCATCGTCAGCCCTTGGTGATGCACGCGGCCGTCGGTTAGGCGGAACGGGACTTGTTGTTCCGGCAGCGTGACCCAAACTCGTTGCTTGTTCGGGTCGCCAGCCGAACCCGACTTCGTCAACACTTTGATTTGATCGACCAGCGCGATGAGCTGCATCGCGACAGGCCCTGGCGTGAGCTGAGAGTTGTGAATGCCCAGTTGCCCCACAGCCGCTCCGGCACCTGGATCTGTCACGGGTAATGAACCTTCCTCGACGCTCATTGAAAAGCGGCCATCCACGCGAGTCGAATCCGCCAAGATCGGAGCGACAAACTTCAGCCAGCCGGCGCACAGTTCTGGCGATAGGCGAACCTGTTCGACAACTTGTTGATTGACCAGATCCAACCGTAAGGGCGATTGATCGAATCGCAGTTGCGACGCGAGCCGGACTTTGCCTTCGAGGACCGAGACCTCGGACATCGCTAATTGCCCGACGCCGTCGTGCAGTTTGAGTCCGATGTTGCCTGTACTCAACGGCAGGCCATAGATGCTGGCCGATTCCCAGCCGACGCCAGCTTGTCCCGTGAGAGCCAGCAGCGTGGCATCGTTCGAGGCCAACGTCGCTGATCGGCCGGCATTGAGCGACGCGGCGGTTGCCGGGACATGGGAACTTGTCACAGTCGCACTTGTCAAACTTCCTCGCAGTGCGATCGGTCGCCGGTCGCGGCCTGTCAGTTTGATGTTCTGCCGCACCGATTCACCCAGCCGCGGCATCAGGCGATCCCAGTCGTACGCCAACTCGCCTGAGAGATCGAGCCGCGGAGTGGTCTGAAATTCGTCGATCGTTCCGCTGCAAACGACCTCCAAACCATCGGCTGCAATCTTTGCGTCTGTCAGTTTGAGCGATTGCTTCGCCGGATCAATAACTGCTTCGCCTGCGAGTCGCAGGGATTCTTCCTGCCACACGGTTTCCCAAGCGGTTTGCGGCTCGCCGGTCTTTGATGACACACTCTTCACGTCGAGTTGTTCGATCTCCGCCTTGAGGCTCGACACGTGGATTCGCTGCAGTCGGGCATCGACTTCAGCGTGAGCCACAATTTGTCCGGCAAGTTGCCAACCGGCGAACGACATCAACGGCTGCAACCGTGATTGCCAAGAATGCAGACTGCCGATGAGGTCCGCCTCGCCGCGCCAGTTCGCTTGTATTGCGGTCAAATCGACTGGCTCCAGCAGCTTGAATCGGAATCGATCGCCGCCGCTAATCACGGTCAATTCGGCCAAATCGATTCGCTCCGCTTGCTGCTGATCGGACCGGCGGCCGGTGGATGTGAGGTCGATGTGCAACGACTGCTCGCGCCAGGGAGATTGCCCGCGCTGTCGCAGTTCAAACGCGGTCAGTTGTGTTTTCGCCGACAACGCGACTTCGCCGCCGTTCCGCTGTTGAATTTTGCCGCCCGCCTGCAACTGGCCGCTCAATCGGTCGATGCCCCAATCGAAGAAACGGTTGAGATTCTGATGCAGCTTGTCGAGGTCTGCTTTCGCCGTGAAGTTGGCGTTCGACAACGTGCCGGTCGCATCCGCTTGCAGGAAATCCGATTGACACGTCAGCCGATCAAACACGAATTCGTTTTGGTCGCGACGCACGGAAACGACCGCTTCGATCGGCACGTTCCAATCAAATTTCTGCCCGTCCGCAACGGCCGACAAACTGGCAACCGTCACTTTGCCGCTGAGCCGCTTGGCCCCGTCCTTCGGCTGACTGAGCAATACCGCTTTGACCGAGCCACCCGTGATTTCCGTTCCCTCTCGAACTGCGAGCGTCCGCGGCAACAGTGCCGCGAGCTTGGCGAGATTGACTTGCCCATCAACGCGAAACGTCTCCGCACTGAGTTTGTCGAACGCCTGCTCTGGCGACTTGAACGACCAGCCGGACAGTGGCAAGTCGCCAGTTGCCGTCATCTCGCCGATGTCGGATTTCAATTCTGTGTCGTCGAGTTTTACGCGCCTGCCGTCTGTCGTGCCCTGACCTCGCAAGGCGACTTCCTCCAGACGTAACTTGTCCGACTTCATCCCGGTCAGCCCGGCGACGAGCAAGTTGCTGATCGAGAACTCGCCGCGTCCCGCAATGTTCGTGCTGCCAGTTTTCTCGCCGCGAGGCGCCGTTAGCGCGGCCTTGAATCTCGCATTCAACAACCCCGCGATTTCGCCCCCCGGATGCCAACGAGCCAGGATTGGATTGAGCCAATCGAGCCGCCACTCTTTCGCACGCAGCCGCAACTGCCGTCCGCCGACCGTCGCCGAAATCTGCTGAATGTTCGACGGCGACTCCAATAGTTCCACCCCATCCGCCGGTCGATCACTTTCGTTCGAATTCGATCCGCCTGTATCTGACGTGTCATCGAGCGGGTTGCCGAAATACAGCGCGAACTGCCCGGCAGCGTACTTCCCGTTACCTGACTTCGACGGCATTTCCGCGAGCGCTCGCTTCAGGCCGCTCGGCCCAAATTCGATCCTCCCGTCGATTCCGTCGAGCGTCGATTTTCGATTCGCCGCCGGATGCTCGAATTCGATCCTTGCGTTGACAAATTCAAGCAAAAACTCCGGAGCCGGGACATCCGAGGAACTTTCGAGAAACGCCGCGATCAAGTCTTCGATGTTCGATCCATCCGCCCGCAGCACGACGTTCCCGACAGGCTCAGCAATCTGAAATGTGCCGAGCTTTGGCCAATCGCGAATCAGCTCCCACAGCGTCGCTTGGCTGTGAATTTCTTTCGCTTTGACCAACGGTTTTCCTTCGGCATCCATCACAGAGACGTCGTTTGCCGTCACGGACTTGAACCACCCCAAATCCCAAGCGTCGAAATCCACCTTGACCGGGTGTCCGTCAAGTGCCCAAGCAATAATCTTCGGCCGCAAGCTCGAATGCGAAACGATTTGCGGCGCGAACCACACACCGGCCGCCAAGACGAGTGCTCCGAACAGGCTTAACCTCAAAAACCACCGCAACATCCTGCGCGGCCGACGCACAACTTCGGTTGAGGAATCCGATCCTGATACCGCTGCATCGCTCATCATCTGAATTCCGTTTCAGGGCGAATGACGTTTCCGCTGCCGCGAAGTGCCCAACCGGCTCGATTTGCCGATTGGCAAACAATCCCGCGCAGCCGCGACCACACTCGCGAGGCGAGTTTTTCTGCTCGTGACATCGACTACTCCCAACTTTGCGGGTCAGTCGAAGCTCTTGATCGAGCCAAGAAATTGGGACGATGCGGCACATTATCGAAAGGCCGGGAGGTCGGGCGAACTCAGGCAAGTGCCGGCGTCCTCGGCCAACATGGGATCAATGCGACTCCAGCCGCATCTCATCAGGAAATGTGGTTATGCACCCGGAGTATCCGACCGGCTTACGGCGAAATCGATTTTGCCGACAAACTGCCAACGACCGGTTTGACATGCACACACCGTGACCTACGCTTGAGCTAACGCGCTAGGTTTCCCGTGTGACGTTGGTTGATCTACTTGTGGAGTCGTCTTGCAAGCCCTCGTCGTCGTCGAGACATGCACAGCCGGAAGCAAACCGATGAGTCTCCTGAAAAAAAACTTGATCGCGGACGACGGAGCAACGGCCGTGGAATATGCCGTGATGTTGGCACTGCTGATCTTGATGTCCATCGTAACGTTGGGCGCGATTGGGACTGGCTTGCAAAACATCTACGATCTCATCAACACCACGGTACCGTAGTCGCATTCCTGGCTTCCGAGTCAATCCGACAGGCTGCCGTCGTGGGTTCTCCGCGACGGCAGCCTGTTTTGTTGTCAGCCTCCGCCAGCGGTGCTGACCGACCGCGTTGCAGACCGCTCGGGCTTTGTTGATACTCTGGCCGGTCAAATTCGTGGACGCTTCGAGCACGGAACTCACCCCATGAGCACCGCCGCCGGTTTCAAGATCCTGCCGGACCAGGCAGAACTGGACCAGATGCAGCGGGATTTGAAGTTCTATCCCAGCCAAGTCACGCATCCGAAAGTACTGCATCGCGACGATGTCGCGCAGTTCAATCGGTTTGGGTACGTCAAAAGCGTGCGCGTGTTCGACGCCGAACAAACGCTGCGGAACCGGCATTACTTCGATCAACTGCTGGCACGAGTCTTGGCCGCCGGTGGCGACAGCTATTCGATCAGCACGGCTCACTTGAAGTACGGCTACGTTTACGACCTGTTGACGAACGCGCATATCGTCGATTGTGTCGCGGACATTCTGGGCGACAACCTCATCGGCTGGGGTTCGCATTTCTTTTGCAAGATGCCGAAAGACGGCAAACTGGTGGCCTGGCATCAAGACGCCAGCTATTGGCCGCTGACACCGTCGAAGACCGTCACGGTTTGGCTGGCGATTGACGATGCCGATCGCGAAAACGCCTGCATGAAGTTTGTCGCCGGTTCGCATCACGTCGGGCACCTGACGTATCGACCAAGTTCCGAAGCCGACCACAACGTGCTCAACCAGGCAATTGACAACGCCGAGCAATACGGCTCGGTCGTGTACGACGAACTCCAGGCCGGCGAGATTTCCTTGCATGCAGACCTGTTGCTGCACAGCTCCGAGGCCAACCTCTCCGAGCGACGTCGCTGCGGCTTGACACTACGTTACTGCACGCCCGACGTGCGAGCTGGCTCGGAATGGAACAAGAAGGGCGTCGTCGTTCGCGGAACCGACCCGACCGGTCATTGGACGAATCCGCCGCGACCGATCGGGGAATGACAATTTTCCATTGCCGATTTTTCGATTGTCGAATTGAAGGAGAGTGCTCGATGCGGCAAGTGCTTTCGGCCCGATCTTACCTGGTGACGGGTGTTCTGTGTGCGATGTGGCTGCTGATGGAGTCCCCTGCCAGCGCCGAGGAAGAACTCTTTGTCGCGGAACCGCTGACTCAGCCGAAGAAATTCACTCCGGGAATCGAAGGGCCGCAGTGCGACGGAGCAGGAAACATCTACGCGGTGAACTTCCAAGAGGACGGGACCATCGGCAAGGTGACGCCGAAGGGAGTCGGTGAGGTGTTCGTCACGCTGCCGAACAAGAGCGTCGGCAACGGCATCGTCTTCGATAAGCTAGGGGCGATGTTTATTGCCGATTACGTCAACCACAACGTCCTGAAGGTCGACATGGCGAGCAAGCAGGTTTCCGTATTCGCTCACCACGAGGGCATGAATCAACCGAACGATCTAGCCATCGGCCCGGACGACGTGCTTTGGGCCAGTGACCCGAACTGGGGCAACAACACCGGCCAGTTGTGGCGTGTCGACCGACAAGGCAAGGTCGCGAAAGTCGCTGGCGAGATGGGCACGACGAATGGCATCGAGGTCAGTCCGGACGGCAAGACGCTGTACGTCAATGAGAGCGTGCAACGAAACATTTGGGCCTTCACGATCACGGCCGATGGAATCAAAGACAAACGCTTGCTGAAGCAATTCCCGGATCACGGCTTCGACGGCATGCGCTGCGATATCGATGGCAACCTGTATGTGACTCGACATGGCAAGGGGACCGTCGCTGTCGTCTCACCCAAGGGCGAGATCCTTCGCGAGATCGACGTCCTCGGCAAAAGTCCCAGCAATCTCTGCTTCGGCGGCCCCGACGGCCGCACCGTCTACGTGACCGAAGTTGATCACACACGACTTGTCCAATTCCGCGTCGAGCGACCGGGGCAAGCGTGGACGCGCTGGCAGAAGTAAGGCGATTGGCAGCGATCAACCACAACGGACAACGAACGACTGACAGCGGACCCATGACCAAGCCCACTGACGCAGAATGGCTGGCCTACCTGGACGAACAACTCGCGGCCAAGCGAATGGCGGAGCTGGAGCGTTCGTTACGCGAGTCGGAAACGCTGCGCTGGCATTTGGCGTCGCTCGCCCGCAACCGTGATCAGGGCGGTTTCACCGTCGGCGAGATTTGGCGGCGCGCACGCTTGAGCTGTCCGACTCGCAGTCAGCTTGGCGCGTACTTGCTCGGCGCGCTCGACGACGGTCCGCGCGAGTACATCGAGTTCCATCTTCAGACTGTCGGCTGCCGTGTCTGCGCGGCAAATCTGGCGGACCTCAAGCAAGCCACCGCCGCCGCGCCGGAAAAACAGCGACGTCGCCGGAAGTATTTCGA
>CAYSHJ010001122.1:0-10555 GCA_964430385.1 uncultured Planctomycetaceae bacterium | reverse complement strand
ATAAGACGGTGAAGGTGTGGGACGCCACGAGCGGTCAAGAGCCACTCACGTTGACAAGACACACCGGCCAGGTCAGGAGCGTGGCGTTTAGCCCGGACGGGAAACGGCTGGCGTCGGCTGGCCAGGATCAGACGGTGAAGGTGTGGGACGCCACGAGCGGTCAGGAGACGCTCACGTTGATAGGGCACACCAGCGGGGTTACCGGCGTAGCGTTTAGCGCGGACGGGAAATGGCTGGGGTCGGCAAGCTGGGATCAGACGGTAAAGGTGTGGGACGCCACGAGCGGTCAGGAGACGCTCACGTTGAAGGGCCACACCGACTCCGTCTGGAGCGTGGCGTTTAGCGCGGACGGCAAACGGTTGGCGTCGGCAAGCGGCGATCGGACGGTGAAGATGTGGGACGCCACGACTGGTCTGGAGATGTTCACTGTGAAAGGGCACACCGACTCGGTCCGGAGCGTGGCGTTTAGCGCGGACGGGAAACTGCTGGCGTCTGCAAGCGACGATCAGACGGTGAAAGTGTGGGGCACCACAAGTGGTCAGGAGATGCTCACGTTGAAAGTGCATGCCGGATGTGTGGCGTTTAGCACGGACGCGAAACGGCTGGCGGCTGCAAGTGCGGATCAGATGGTGGAGGTGTGGGACGCCACGAGCGGTCAAAAGATGCTCAGTTTGAAAGGGCACACTGATGTAATTACGAGCATGGCGTTTAGCCCAGATGGGAAACGGCTGGCCTCGGCAAGCTACGATAACACGGTGAAGGTGTGGGACGCCACGATCGGAGAGGTGTTGCTCACATTGAAAGGGCACACCCGCGAGGCCAACAGCTTGGCGTTTAGCCCGGACGGAAAACGGCTGGCCTCGGCAAGCAACGATAAGACGGTGAAGGTGTGGGACGCGACGAACGGTCAGGAATCGCTCACGTTGAAAGGGCACACTTATGGGGTCATGAGCGTTGCGTTTAGCCCGGACGGGAAACGGCTGGCGTCGGCAAGCCACGATAAGACGGTGAAGGTGTGGGACGCCACGAGCGGTCTGGAGACGCTCACGTTGAAAGAGTACACCGGCGGAGTCTTTAGAGTGGCGTTTAGCGTGGACGGTAAACGGCTTTCGTCGGCAGGCTTCGATCAGACGATGAAAGTGAAGGTGTGGGACGCTCGGCAGTGGACGCCGGAGTTGCGAGCGGAGCGTGAGGCGTTGAGTCTGATCCGCTTTCTGCGAGACCGCGGCCAACCCCAGGCCGAATGGCTCGACTCCATCGCGGCGGATCAGACGATCAGCGAGCCAGTCCGCCAACGCGCCCTGCAGTTCGCCCGCGAGTGGCAAACTCCGTCCCCAGACGTTTTGCAAGCCGACAGTTCGGCAGTGGCTGCGGCAACGAAGAGTCAAGAATGCTCGGTCGCGGTCGATCGGAATCTGGAGGCGTTTCCCCGCGCGCAGCAGTTGGTTTATGCGCTCACGACGGGTGGACTAGCGAGTCGGCGGTTCGACGGGCAACCACCCGCGTCCTTCAAGTTGGAAGATCGCATCCCAATCAGTTCCCTGTGTTGGAAATCGGACGCTCAATCGCTCGTCGTGCTCAGTCAGAATCGGCTGCTCTCGGTCAGTTCCACTTCCGACGAACCACAGGAACTCTACCGGTTTCCCGCCTCGGCTGAGGATCCCTGGCTCCATCCGTCGCAAGATCGAATGGTCTGGTGCCGCCAAGGCAACGCCCCGGAACTGATCGTGTGCAAGCTCGACGGCACCGAAGCGACGAACCTCGGTATCGGATATGACCCGATCTGGACCAGCGACGGCCAGAAGCTGATCTACACCGGGTTCCACGAATCGGACTGGGCCATCGGTGTTCGCGAAGGAACTCAAACACGCTATCTCAAGTTGCCCGCTCACCCGGCAGTCAACATCCGCCCGGCTCCCTCGCCGGACGGACAACAGATCGCGTTCGCGATGGAAGGCGAAAACGGCACCATGCAGATCGGCCTGATGACGATCGACGGCAGCAACCTGCGACAACTGACTCACACCGGCGACCGCAACACCCGCGCCACGTTCTCCCTCGACGGCCGCTACATCGCCTTCATCCGCGGCTTGCAAAGCCCCGCCTGCGTGGTGATCGTCGATGTTCAAACCGGCGAAGAGACGGTCATCGCCAACGGCGCCCAACCCGTCCGCCCGGTGTGGCATACGGTCCCGCCAACACCGAAGGACTGAGACCATCAGTCCGCCGCGGCGGATCCGTCAGCGCGCCCTGCAATTCGCTCGCGAGTCGAAACCGTAGCCTGCGCTCGCCGGCACTTCCTCGCGAAACGGCAATTGAAGGCTCTCATTCGCCAGGCTCCACCCGATACCGTTGATCGGCGGAGATCATCAAGATTTCATTTTGTCGCCGGCTGATAATGAGATCGAAGTGATCCAGAATGTCTCGGCCGAGAATGCTCAAGTCGGTGGCAGTCGGATCGGTGAATGCGGCGAACTCGCCGTGGATGCGGACGGGATGGCCATCTTGCGTCAGGAATTGAATGGTTGCACTGACCAACACCACATCGGTTTGTCCGCCAACTCCACACAGCGCGGTTCCCGATGAGAGAGCCCGTGTGGGCAATTGCAGTCGAACCATGAGCGCTGCGCTGAACACGGTTCGATCGGCTCCGGAATCAATCAGAAAATCATCAGCGATCAGCGTTCCGTCGGACGCTCGAATGGAACCTCGTAGAACAGGGCGCGTCAAGCCGTCGTCACACAATTGCCAACTACCCGCGATGAACATAGATGCGCGGCCCTTCCTGCTCGCGGATGTGGCGGACGATGGCACCGTCATCGTGGGGATGAGTCGTGGCGACCCAGGCCCACGCCTCTTCGGGCGTCTCCGCGATGAAACCAACTTCTTCGGCCACGGCCACGAATTTCCCCCGCGCCGACGGAATGAAATCGGCCCAATGAGATTGCAGCCACTGAATGTTTCGTTGATGCCGCGCGTCCAACGCGCGTAGCATCGCAATCTCGCCGGCGTCAGCCACAAACTCCACCGAGGAATCGAGAATCGTCATAGCGAAGTCTCCGAATGAGAATGATGACGACATCATGGCACACGGCAATGCTTGGCGAAAGGCCGGCTTCGATGACTCGTTCGGTGCTTGCATTTGTTGAACATCTTGCAGTGACGGCACTCGACGCGTCGATCCGCCAGTGTTCTGGCCGCCGGAAATGTGGGACGCTCGGCCGTGGACGCCGGAACCGCGCGCGGAGCGTGAGGTGTGGAGTCTGATCCACTTCCTAATAACCAAGGGAAGCCGCAGTTCGAATGGCTCGACGCCATTACGGCCGACCAAACCATCACCGAACCCGTCCGCCAACGCGCCCTACAATTCGCCCGCGAGTGGAAAACTCCGTCCCCAAACGTTTTGCAAACCGGCAGTTCGGTAGTGGCTGCGGCAACGACGAGTCAAGAATGCTCGGTCGCGGTCGATCTGAACCTGCCGCGGTTTCCCCGCGAGCAGCAGTTGGTTTATGCGCTCACGAAGGAACTCAAACACGCTATCTCAAGTTGCCCGCTCACCCGGCAGTCAACATCCGCCCGGCTCCCTCGCCGGACGGACAACAGATCGCGTTCGCGATGAAAGGCGAAGACGGCACCATGCAAATCGGCCTGATGTCGATCGACGGCAGCAACCTGCGACAACTGACTCACACCGGCGACGGCAACACTCGCTCCACGTTCTCCCCGGACGGCCGCTACATCGCCTTCATCCGCGGCTTGCAAAGCCCCGCCTGCGTGGTGATCGTCGATGTTCAAACCGGCGAAGAGACGGTCATCGCCAACGATGCCCAACCCGTCCGCCCGGTTTGGCACGCCGTCGCGTCGATGCTGAAGAATTAACAGCTCGACCTGTCGCACCGAGTCGTTGAGCCACTCCGAAATGAGCGTGCTCAGGTCAAGAAAGGTCAGCTCGCGTGATGATAACCGCGCACTAGCCGCCATTGCCCCCGATCAAACCATCACTCCGCCGTGGCGGATCCGCCAACGCGCCTTCCAATTCGCCGGCGAGTGGAAATAAATTTGGACTGCTGCGACCGGAGTCGCAGCTTTTCAAAGCGATTGTTTCGTCATCGAGCTTCAATCCTTCGCGGACTGCGATTTGAAAAGCGACGGCTCCGGCCGTCGCACTCCAAACGCGAACGGCTCGCCGCCATTGCCGCCGATCGAACCATCACCGAACGAAACCACAAGCTGGTCGCGATACGGCCCGATCAACTGCAAAAACCGCCCCGCGTCGCAGGGCAAGTTGACGTGTTCCCGCGTCTGGCCTTCGGCGTCGACCACGCACACGTGCATCGTCCTCGCATGCAAATCAACGCCACAATAGAATCCGTGTTGTCGCCGGTAAAATCTCATCTCGTGAGATCCGGAAACGAGGAAGCGGTGGAACCCGTCACCCCGCAAGTCCACACGACTCGCTTGCGAGCCTTCGGGCATCGCCACTTTACTTGGGAACGCCGCTTCCTCACCCGGAGGCCATGAGGAATACGGATGCCAAGCTCATGAAGCCCACTCGCGAAGTCGTTCCCAAACAAGACGTGCCGAATCGAAGCAAGGTTGCCCGGACCCGCGCCAAACTTTCTGACAATTCCATTTCCAAAGTGATCTCTGGGACGATTTGTGCCTACGTCCTGGCAGCCATGTCCGCGGCACGCGCGTTTGGGTATTGGAATATGGGACAACGGGGTCTCGCCCTAATCCCCGGCGTCTTCGTAGCCGTGTTGCTTTTCGCGCCCTTTTTTTATTGGCGGTTTCAGAACCTCGACGAGAGGCGAAAGCGATTCCTCCGTCGGACTTCGCGCAAATACGGCTTGGGACTCGATCAGTTTTATCTAACCACGGTGGGTGTCGCCCCGCTTCTCTCCGACCTGAAACACGGGACGAAGGACGGCACGCAGTTCGCTGTCTTTGAGTACACACATCAACTGGAAACACGTCACATCGACGAAGACACAACCAAACCGGTCGGCCAAACCGTCGCGTGGCTCTATCGGCCTGGAACTCAGCTTCCCGAATTCGCGGTTACTGCCGACAGTGTTTGGGAAAAACTAAACACGGACATCTTGGAATTGTTCTCTCGACCGAGCGACATTGATTTCAACAGTCATCCGACGTTTTCCAAAAACTATCGATTATGTGGCGACGACGAGGGCGCGATCCGCCGCTTGTTTACCGCCGACGTTCTGAACTTCTACGAACAGCATCCGGGACTCTGCACCGAAGTCGCTGGAAACAAACTTCTCTACTATCACGCTGGAAAGCAAATAGATCCTGCCGACATCCAAGTATTTCTCAAAGAGGCATTCCGACTACTCGAATTGATTCTGCCGCCCCAAGACGCCCGCAATCCATAACGTCGATCGAAGCATCTCTGCCCGCAAAGTCATTCTTCGTCGGCATTGGGTTCCGGCAGTAAACCGGTTTCAACGGCCTCGCGCAGAGCATCGGGACAAGCAGGCAGAAAGGGGTCAGGCAGGCAGAAAGGGGTCAGGTCTGTTTGAATCAATGAGTCCTGACCCCTTTCGTCCACCTGGTACGACTCAAGCGTCGGGCGGTTCATCGCCGAAGACCCAATTGGGTTTTCGGGAGGCGACACGAATACGAACCGATATGTCGGCAATGGTTCGACAAATCTGGTCGACCCAAGTGGATTGGCTGCGTTAGGGGTAACCACGGCTCCCGCCATTCTCGCTGTATTCGGACCGACTCCCCCAATAGCGTGTCCGACATTGTCCTCGGGAATTCAGCAGTTGAAGCTAAAGGCAGCGCTCGATGGTGCCGTCGGACCCGCTCCGTCATACTGGTACTATCTGACGAATCCTTCGGCTATGGATCCATGGGCAAGTACGACTTTCTATGTCGCCGTCGGAACCGCTGGCGTCGCAGGTCTTGCCACGGGCGGACTACTGATCACCGGTTCAAACCCAATCGTCTGGGGTGGTTTGTTGAGTAACGCTCCGATATCAACGGCGTTTCCCATAGTCTACACAGTCCCGGCGCCTCTGTTGTCATGGGCTCCAATCCCGATCGGTACAACCGCGGTCGTCACCACCGCGACGGGGTCGATTGCAACTCCAGTCACCATTGCAACAGCGACGCCAGCGATATTTACCCCGGTGGCGGCGACGCTCGCGACGACGACGACCACGACAGTCGCCTACGGAGGAGGAACGCTTGTGGAACCAGTAATATCGGGAACAGCGTCTCTGCTAATCCGATATTGGTTTGTCGTAACATTGTAGAGGAGTACCACGGCTCCCACGCTTGTAACCGGCGTTTTTGGTCCAGCAACTGTTGCAATTTCTACGACTGTGGTTATCACTCGCACAGGAGCGACGGCGTCGTACGCGTGAGTGCGATGACGTTTTTCAGTGCCACCGACTTCTTGTTCATTTTTTTGGCAACGCTGTAAATAGCACGAGGCGCTCTATGCGTGATGAACATGATACGACAATGTCCGGGACGGAATTCGAGCATATTTACTGTACGAGTGCGACCGATGCGGTGCGGGAATTACTGGCTATTCTGGTAACCATCGCGGTGCTTTTCTTCCGCGGGTTCGAGGCACTCTGCTTATGCCGAGACCAGTTACTCCACGACGAGACCGCCTTACTCCACGGCGGAATGACCGCGGCGCAGCAATTCATCCTCATTGCAGATGCGGTTCGTGTAGGCATCTTTGCCATCCTCATCGGCGCATGCGTTTGGGTTGGTGTTACATATATACTACGATGGATTTATAGCGGCAAGAAATGCCTAGCAATTACCAAGACGGGGATCTCGTATGGGACTCGCTTGTGGGGTTGGGATCGGATTCGCAACGTGAACGTGACTCGCCAGGACGACTTCGTGCGAATTGCAATTGTTGTGGCGTCATTTAGGCCGTCACCAATTTTCCGACCGATCGAGATGGTTGACGCGTCTAATTGGAGCCAAATCGTCAACAGCTTACGCGAGTGTGTCGCTCGGTCTGGTACGAAACTCATCATCACACCCGAACCATCGCGAGCTGGCGATCACGACAAGGCATTGACCGACGTCTCGAGGACCACGGTATGTGGGCACAGATCTATCTTCTCATAACATGCTTGGTCTTCGTCATTTGCGCGAGTGCGTTGTCGCGCTGGAACCTCCCTTTGTGCTGGATGGTCTCCAACGGGCAAGGCGGTCGTCGAGCATCATTTCGTTTTCCACAAGGATGCGACATTCAGCCGGTGCGCATCGCCATGAATCTCGGTGGCTGCACTGTCCCGTTACTCTATGCATGTTGGTGTCTGACACAGATCACCGGCCATGTTGGACAAGCCGCCTTGGCCCTGTTTCTGGCGTCGCTATTCGCCGGCGGTGTAAGTTTTGCAAGTTCGCGCGTGAGTCCACGCGGTAACATTCGCCTTCCAGTGATGCTACCTGCCTTTCTCGTCGTTGGTATTGTGTGCCTCTGGTTGCCGCCCGGCGACGCAAACCGCTTTCACATTGGCTTCATCGCCGCTTTTCTTGGACCGTTTATTGGGGCGGATGTTCTGAATCTGAAGCGTGCGTCGAATCTCTCTGCAACTTCCCTTCATTTGGGTGCCCAGGGAGTGCGTGATGGATTAGTGCTTTGTCCCCTCATCGCAGCACTCTGTCTTTGGTAAGGGGCAGAAAACGTGGGGGTAGATAACGTGTCAGGTGAGGCAGAAAGGCAGAAAGGGGTCAGGGTGCGCCGGCGTAAGCCGGAGGAGAGTCGCGAATGGGAAGCAGAAAGGGGTCAGGTCTCTTTGAATCAATGAGTCCTGACCCCTTTCTGCCCTTCGATCTACGAGTACGACCAGACGCAACAGACCGACAAGACCGTTCATCGCAACGTGGCGGAAAACCTGTCAAGCCTGCCGGATGAGAAGCGGACCTCGTCGATGCACTTTGCCTACGACCTGCAGGGACGATTGGGAATCGCCATCAGCACGACGTTTGACGGCAGCAGCGGGACAGCCACGCGGATCGAGCGGACGACTTACGACTACGACCACACTGGCATCCGCGTCTCGGCGGTGACGGAGGTGAATGCCGATCCGCAGGCGAATGCCGACTTCGAGTCGCGCACGGAAACGCGGTGGTTGAACGATCCGCAGAACTTCACCGGGTACTCGCAGGTGCTGCGTGAGACGCACAGCGATCTGTGGTGAAATCAAGGGAATCACTGACACTCTCCTCGGCCGCGGTCTGACCAATCTGAGTGTGTCGGGGTTAGCTGCGATCACATCGCCGATATATCTCAAATTCAATCTTCCCGATAATGGAAAGATCGGCAAAATATTCAGAGTTGTCAGACAAATCCTGGGCAAGAGCAACCAAACTCAGGAATTGATTAGTGAAGTCGCGACTTATCTCCTAAAGAGCCTCATGAATTTCAAGAGGGCTGATTTACCGGCGTTCCCGACCGTTCATGGCCCCGACTTTTTTGACAAGCAACAGAACAGCGGTCTGTGGGGAATCTTCGAAGCCAAAGGCGGAACGAGTAGGCTCAACAGGTCAACCAGCCACGGTTCTCAAATGGGACATGACTGGATAAGGTACTGGTATGAAAAACTTGGAGACGATAATGCATCAAGATCCGCAGATGGTCAGCAATTGAACCTTGCATATGGATTAGGAACCCCAATAGCAGCAGTCGTCGTCAGTTTGAACCTGAATCGCAAGAAGGATGAACTAAAGCTAGGATTCCAACCTTGGACACCGAACCCTCTTGCCTTTGAACGTTGGAGAGGTTTTTAATCGGAGCTAGATATATTATGAAGCCAAAGAACTACGAATTGTTGAATCTTAAGTGGGAATACATGTGGCCGGTGCCAGAAACCATTATTTCTTTTCGCGAACAGGACCGCCAGTTTTCAGCGATGCCGAGTTACCGTGCCAAGCTCAAGCGCTTGAAGCAAAAGCTATTTTTCCCAGCACTTCGCCACTTAGAGTTCGGGCCGATAGATGTCGCCGACGTACGATTTCAATGTGACGAAGGTGTCGATTTAGCGGTCGAGTATTTTGCGGGAAGATGGTGGTACCCCGAGATAGCCTCGCAACTCAGTTTCTCTGAAGGCGAGCTAAAGGCGTTCTGCGACGTCGAGTCGAGGGCGCTTGATAAAAATCGGCGGGATCGCAAATTGGAGTGGTTTGACGCATTGACTTGTGGCCTATTTCTCGGTGGCTTGACTGGGAGATGGGACGATATTGCCACCATTTGCTCATGGTTCGATGCCACAATTGAACCGGAATATAAGGCGGGGCAACTCGAAGACGAGTATATGCAGCTCTTTATCTGCATCGCAGGTAGCTTGAGCCCGCAGCCGATGACAGGTATGACGGAACTGTTGGCGAAGGTCAAAAAGTGTCGCACAAAGCGACCCAAGCTACTCTGCGCTGCCTGGGAAGCCGCCAACGCGGGTGACCAAGCTGCATTCGATAAAGCTTTTAAGGAAACGGTCACTC
Source organism: uncultured Planctomycetaceae bacterium (assembly GCA_964430385.1). Classification (GTDB taxonomy): domain Bacteria; phylum Planctomycetota; class Planctomycetia; order Planctomycetales; family Planctomycetaceae; genus CAYSHJ01. The sequence continues at coordinate 1,057 of CAYSHJ010001122.1, read as the reverse complement.
ACTTCCTGTCGAAGCGTGAGGGGGGACAAATCCAACATTGGGTTGCAACCCATCAATCCATAGTCTGGATCATCGCGGAGCGTCGCGGATTGAAGTTCCCATCTCTCCCCGAAAAGTTGCAAGCTGCGATCGTGACGCGGCAGTCTGCCGGGCTCGCCGATTAGAACGAAAGGGGTCAGGTCTCTTTGAATCAATGAGTCCTGACCCTTTTCTTCATTCGTTTTTTCCCCCGTATCGCCCGCGATGCATCGCGGCATAATGGTAGGATCCACGACATATCGAGGGCGTAGCGAAGTTTCTGCGATGGATCGTGGATAATGATTAGTTTGGCCACTGACTGCGGCATCGCCAGGAGCAATCAACACAATGCATTGGGCGCCAATACCGATAGCCGAGTTTTAGCTGCCGCCGCTGCCGTCTGGGTTCGACGTAGCAGATAAGGACGTTTTTCGATTGCTGAGCCGCGCTCCCCGCAGAGGTTTCTGGCTATCCGCACTCGCCTTCATCGGCCTACTCGCGATCGGCGTAGTTGGTATTTTCACTGGGAATACGCTCGCTGGGGTCGCATTCTTCGCGCTTAGCGTGGGGGCCGGAACGGGACACATCCTTATCCGACACAAACTAAACGTTGCACTATGGATCAGCCGGGAACCCGCAGCGGTCTATTGGGCTGAGCCAAAACAGTCTGTTCAGCAATTGATCTGGCGTCGTAGAACGGAGTACTTGCTTACACTCCACACGCCGGCTCCAGTTTTGCTTGAGGCGCTTCTTTCTCAAGACGAATTGATTACATTCCTGCACTGGTTACGTCAGCGTAATCCTGACGCACTTATTGGCAGCTTCTCACCGGATGGCAGCGATGGGCGGCTCTCTGGTAACGATCCATGGTCGCCACAAACTACCTCAGGCGGTTCCGGCGATCCGGAGGCAAAAAGGGCAACAAAAAGGGGTCAGGACTGAATGGCACTGCCGGTTGTGTCGCATGAGTTTAAGGCGGCCATCGTGAGCGAGCGAGGCAACGGTCGTCACGTCCTTCGGTCTCGCCGCAGGGGATCGT
>CAYSHJ010001121.1:0-2258 GCA_964430385.1 uncultured Planctomycetaceae bacterium | reverse complement strand
CTTCACTCGCACGGCCTGACCGACGTGGCCGACGTAGTCCACGAAGATCAGGTCTTTCTCCGTGATCACGCGGAGTGTGAACGGAACTTTCACGTTGATGCGGTCGCGATCAGTCGAACTCTTGATGTGAAACCAGAGCTTCCCTTTTTGAACGCTCCACAAACCGTTCGATACGGGAGCGTTCACGAAGACTTTTTTGAACAGCCGCAGTTCGGTCGTCTCGCGAGTCGTCGAAAAGCCGCCGTCCGAGTTCAGCGTGAGCACCAACGCGCCGTGCGCGTCGTTGTACTTCCAGGTTGAGCCACTGAGCAGCTTCGTGGCCTCGTCATCGCTGAGCAGTTTGGCCGAGCCAGCCGTGGACGGCTCGGGATGATCGGCCGGTTCCTTCGCGTCTGGCTTATCGGTCTTCGACGGCTTGCGTTCGTCGGCCGCGATCTTGCGACCGACCGGCTTGAGCGTCAGCAGCATCCGCTTCGAGCCAGCCTTCGCCGAGAACTCGCCCGGGCGAGTCGCATCGTCGCTGTCAGCCACGCAGACCAGCAGCCGATCGTTGTCGAACCGATAGATCCCCCAGACCTCGCGCTGGTCGCGGCTCTTAATCTCGATTCCCTTCGGGTACTGGGTCGCATCGACCACGATAATCCGCACCTGCTTTTTCCCATCTTCCGTTGATGTCGTGACGATTGCATTGTCCGCAATTTCGATCTTCCCGCCGGACGGCAGCCAGTCTTCAATCGCACTCGGCGGAATCACCTTGCCGTCTTCGACCAGCTCGATCACCTGCCAGTGCCCTTGATGCCGCTTCAACTCCGCATCGTCTGCAACAGCAAGCGACGCCAACGCGATCAAACCCCACGCAGCACAGCAAATGCTCAAACGATTCATGAACTTGACTCCATTCTATTGGGAAGAGAACTCCATCGAGAAAACTGGCTGACCCGACACAGCGGGCCAGCGTCGGCACCGATACTGACTGCATCAACCACCGCTCTAACTTTTCTTAAACTGCAAACCAGGATCCTTCGCGTCGCCGCCGATCATTTTGAAGAGGAACTGTGACGGGTTCATGAGATCGACTTCCGCCAGCATCGTGCCGCCGGCGTCCGGTTCGAGGGCGAGATTGTTTTGGTCCACGGCGAAGACCCCTTTCATCGACTGCTTGTCTTTGCCGCGCGAGTACGTCCACACAAAGCTGCCGTCCTTGGCGAGGTCGAGTTGGAATTGAGCGCCTTGGCTCGAGGCCTTCCAACTGCCGACCAACTTCTCAGTCGTCAGCACTTTCTCCGGTGCCACGGCCGGAAGTGCGGGAGGCGCTGCGGCCTCGGGCGTCTGCGACTCATCCGGCGGTGTCGTCATGCCGACCAACTGCGCGAGCAGCTTGTCGTCCGGTAATTGCGTCTGAGCCAGCTTGAATTCCTTCGTGGCACTTTCCGTGTGGGTTCCCGTCAGGTAGTGGTAGCCCAATAAAAAGTGGGCGTCTGCCGACTTCGGGGTCGCCTTCGCGACGTCTTCCAGCGCACGAAGTTGTTGCGTGTAAACATCGACGCTGGGATAGAAGCTGCTCATCGTGGTCCAGTCCCAACCGGGTCCGGCCGCCAGCACGGCGTAGATCGCGGCGGCGGACTCGGGATATTTCTTCAGCGCGAACAGCACGAGACTTCGGAACTCATGGACGACCGTGTCTCGTGGCATCGTCTTGAGCGTGGTGTCGAGCAGCGTAAGAGCTTTCGCGGCGTCGCCGTCGTAGAACGCCGTGCGTGCGTCATTGAAGGCGGTCATCCCTGGGTCGGTTGGCTCTGCCTGAGCCGTTGCCGGTGCGGCCGCGGGATCGGCCGGTGCCGCGGAAGTCCCGCTGTCCGAGTAGGAAACAAGCGGCTCTGAATAGTCATAGCCACCGCCACCACTAGAGTACGGATTGGAGTAGCCCCAGTAGCCGAAGCCGTACGCCAGGCGATTGACTCCCCAGGCCGTCACGCCGAATGCGGCCGCGACGGGATGATTTTCCCACATGTGATTCCAGGCATCGCCGGCATGCCAGCCGCCGTTACAGGAGCCGTGATACCAGTCGCCGTAATTATCGCGATGATCGTCGGCGAAGTTTTGCCAGTCCTCGCGATTGCTGTCACGATGGTCTTGGCGGTCATTTTGCATGTCCGAACGATTGCCCTGCCGATCCTCGCGACCCGATGTCATGCGATCATTCAAACTGCTCTGCCGATCTTCGAGCGTCTGTGGCCGGTTCGCCGCTCGGTCCTGCA
>CAYSHJ010001120.1:0-4066 GCA_964430385.1 uncultured Planctomycetaceae bacterium | reverse complement strand
ACGATCTCGATTCGAAAATTCTTCTCACGAGCGTTGTTGTTTGAAGACATGGTCCGACTAGGTTCGCTTGCACCCGAGATGGCCGACTTTCTCATCCTGGCCGTGCGCGGTCGATTGAACCTGCTGATTAGCGGAGGCACTGGCGCCGGCAAGACGACGATGCTCAACAATATTAGCCGTTTCGTTTCGCCGACCGAGCGAGTCATCACGATCGAGCAGACGGCCGAACTTCAGTTGCAGCAGCCGGACGTCGTGTCGCTGGAGATGCGGCCACCGAACATCGAAGGCAAAGGCGAGATCAACCAACGCGATCTGCTGCGAAACAGCCTGCGAATGCGGCCCGATCGCATTATCGTTGGCGAGGCGCGCGGCGGCGAAGTGTTCGAAATGCTGCAAGCCATGAACACCGGACACGAAGGCTCGATGAGCACTGTCCACGCCAACGATACCCGTGATGCGCTCGACCGTTTGGAAATGATGATCGCATTGGCCGGCGTCGACATGCCCACGATGATCGCTCGCCAATACATCGCCTCGGCGATCCACGTGATCGTCCAGATGACTCGCTTGAGCACCGGCGAACGCAAAGTGACCCGTATCTCGGAGCTGTGCGGATGCCGCGACGGCTCGTACCAGATCGAGGACATCTTCGTGTATCGCATGACGGGCGTTGGCCCGGACGGCAAGTCGCGCGGCGCGTTCTATTCCACTGGCCATGAACCGCTGTGCTTCAAGCGACTAAGTGCCATCGGTTACGAGCCACACAAAGGGATCTTTCAAGCGCGCGAACTTACCTCCGGCGTCAACTACCGTCCGAACGTCTGATTTTTGATTTGCGATTTTTGATTTGTGATTGGCGAGTTCTGATCCCAGATCTCAAATCTCAAATCTCAGATCTCAAATCTCAAATCTCAGATCTCAAATCTCAAATCTCAAATCTCAAATCTCAGATCTCAAATCTCAGATCTGAATAAGGTCGCAGCCATGACCATTGAACTCCCAGTTTACCGACCCCTCGATCCGCATCCCGGCTTCGCGGGCATCTTGAAAGAGCAGAACCTATTCGCCGGCGCCGATGATGATGCGACGTCGAATCGCATCAACTCCGGCTTCGACCGGATGATGATCCAATCAGGACTAAAAATCTCGCCGGCGACGGTGTTGATGTTGTGCCTGCTTGGTGGCGTGGTGTTCGGCGGCCTGATCCTGGTCCTACAGGAAAACCTGCTGAGCACTGCGATCGGACTGGTGTTTGGCGTCGTCGTTCCATTGCTGTACGTCATGTTCGCCCGGCTGCGGCGGCAGCGTTTGATGACTCAGCAACTTCCCGGCATGATCGAAGAGCTGGCCCGCGCGGCAAAGACAGGCCGCAGCATCGAACAATGCTGCGCGATGGTTGCCGAGGACACGCCCGAACCGCTCGGCCCGGAGTTACGTGTGAGTGCTCGCCGCATGCAGATGGGTGAGGATGTCGCGGTGTCGCTACGCGATTTGCCGGATCGTACGGGGTTGGTTTCGCTCAACATCCTGGTCACCGCGATGTCCGTTCATCAACGGACGGGTGGTGATCTGGTGATGGTCCTCGAACGGCTCGCCCAAACGATTCGCGACCGTTTGTTGTTTTTGGGCCGGTTGCGAGCCGCCATCATCGGCAGCCGCTGGACGGCGATCCTCATGCTGGCCTTGCCGCCAATCATCATCACGTTCTTCACTGTGCGAGACCCGAACTACCTGCCGTTGCTGTTGAGTACCTATTGGGGCAAGGTCTTGACCATCACGGCCGTGATCTTGGATCTCATCGGCTCCATCGCCGTGATGTCGATTTTGAGAGGTTGCCAGCGGACTTAAACCTACTGCGCACGTGCGTCTTTCTGGTTCCCTCTCCCCCGCATCGGGGGAGAGGGTCAGGGTGAGGGGGTTTTGGAGAATTTATCGGCCTTGGATGACGAGTTTAAGTTTCTAAAAAAGGTTCTGCCGCAAGCGATGGCTGAATGGCCGAACTGAGTTCGCCCCCTCACCCTAGCCCTCTCCCCCGATGCGGGGGAGAGGGGACCGGAATTCCTCAAACGCGCGCAGTGAGTCCAAGACATGATCACGACCTTCGAATTTCAAGTCGCCTTTTACAGCTTGTGTACGTTGGTGACCGCGTTGGCGCTGACGAGCTATTTCCGTCGCCGACGTCGCGAGCGGCTGTTGTCGCAGAGTCCTCACGAAGAATCCGACCGCTTGGATCGGTGGCAACACGAAATTCAACAGGCCGAGCGATTGCAGAGCCAATCCGTCACCTTCGAGCCTAGGGCATTGGCGATCGTCAAATCGGAGACCGCGACAGCAACGTCCACAAACTCGACTTCCACAGCCTTTGTCGGTGGTGTTCCCAGTTATCAATCGGGGGCGTACGTGTCGACCAGTTGGCAGGATCGCCAGTTGTTTGAAGCTCCAACGGCCTCGCATTGGCGCGGCAGTTCGGCCGTCCCGCGCGTCGAACCGCGCGAAGTCCCCACGGTCAGAACCAACGACTATACCTACGGCAGTGCCACTCCCGTGCTCGCGGCCTTTCTTCCCGAGACCGACGACGCACGAATCAAGCTCACTCGTGAACTCAAGCAAGCCGGTTACTACGAACCGCACGCGCACGAGAATCTTTCGGCGACGCGGTTCTTGTTCATGTTCGGCTCGCTGTTGCTCGGTGGCGTGTGTGTCTTGTTGGTCCCACCCGCTCTCGAACCGTCGATGCTGGTGGGCACGCTGGCTCTGACCGGCCTGGGCTGGGCCTTACCGACACTGTTGGTGAGAAGTCGAGCTCGCACGCGACGCTCGGAAATCGAACGCGCGATTCCCGATATGATGGACATGCTCAACATGTGCGTCAGCCAGGGACTGACCGTAACGGACTCGCTGGAACACGTCGCTCGCGACCTCCAGCCGGTGTACCCCGTGTTGGCTCAAGAGCTGGCCATCGTCGTTGACCAGACCAAAGTCGGCACGCTCAACGAAGCCCTGCAGAACTTCGCGGAACGCATCGACATCCCACAAGTGGACTCGTTCGTCGCGTTGATCGTACAGACGGAGCGGATGGGCACCAGCGTGTCGGACGCCTTGTCCGATTACAGCGACAACATGCGTGAAAGCTTGCGACAGCGAGCGGACGAACGAGCCAACCAAGCGTCGTTCGCACTGCTCTTCCCGACCGTGTTCTGCCTGATGCCGGCCGTGTTCATGTTCCTGATGGGCCCGGCCATGATCGAATTCTACAAGTTCTCCAACTCCAGTGGCGCGGACGCATTGAACCAAAGCCGACAAGCCCTGCGTGGTGACACCCGGCCCCTTCAACGGCGAGTGACAAACCCCAACAACCCATGATCTACCACATCTGGCTAATTCTTGAATCTACGGAACCTGTAGCCCAGGCCCTTGTGGCCTGACTCATCAGACTTCCGCCTTTTTCTTCGATGAATTCAAATCAAACCGGCCACAAGGGCCTGGGCTACAGATTGCCCAAGACTTCCGCCTTTTTCTTCGATGAATTCAAATCAAACCGGCCACAAGGGCCTGGGCTACAGATTGCCCAAGACGACGAACTAGCCGGCCGTGGCCGGACTACTTTCGTCGGTTGACTTGTCTCTCGCGTTACTTCTTCACTTCTTCGCGGCCGCGAATCGCCGAGCCACCTCATCCCAGTTGACGACGCTGAAGAACGCCGTGATGTAATCCGGCCGCCGGTTTTGGTACTTCAAGTAGTACGCGTGCTCCCACACGTCGAGTCCCAATATTGGCGTGCGTCCCTCGTACAACGGCGTGTCTTGATTGGCGGAGCTTTCGATTCCCAGCTTGCCGCTCGTGTCGACGGACAACCACGCCCAGCCGCTGCCGAAGCGAGTGGTCGCCGCCTTCGCGAACTGCTCTTTGAACGCCGCGAAGCCGCCGATCGTGCTGTTGATCGACGTGGCCAAATCGCCAGTCGGCTCGCCGCCGCCGTTCGGCTTCATGATCGTCCAAAACAACGAGTGATTGGCGTGTCCGCCGCCGTTGTTGCGAACAACCGTGCGAATGTCTTCCGGCACCG
>CAYSHJ010001119.1:0-2417 GCA_964430385.1 uncultured Planctomycetaceae bacterium | reverse complement strand
GATCCCAAGGTTGCCGAACACTCCCCACCTCTGCCGCGGGTTGTCTGGTGAAACAGCGATGGCCTGATCGAAGTTGTATGCCAGACACCACGACCCGGTTTGCGGGGTGGACAGGATCACCAACCCCTGACTGGGATCGAAGTACGCGGTCGGCGAAATGTCCGGGTAAGTTCCGCTGCTGTACTTTCCCGAAATCCCCTGGTGACCGGGGAGGCAGAAGAAGTTCGTTTGCAGATTCGCCTGGGCAAAGATCGTGGCCCCGTTGTCGAAGAATGTGTCGAACCCGCTCACGGTCGGTGTGTTGTTCGTGTCAAACACAGCCCCCGCGAACACTGGCTCCAAATTCTCGAGGTATGCAAACCCGGCTCCAAACGTCGAGTACGGAACAGTGCGGGCATAGACGGGGTTGAACATCAGTGCAAGATTTTGAAACCCGTTGAGAGCACCGGCACCGGTTAGCGGCTGCTTGAAGTCGTCGAGCGTGTTGATCTTCCCGGCGTAGACCAGCATGTTCTCGGACAAGAACTGAGTAAACTTCACGCCGCTCAACGCGGTGACTGACCCGTTCGGCTGTGGAACCGCCGACATGAGGTTGACCGGCATCAGCGCCCCGGTCAGAGAGTTGGCCGACTCGCCGTATCGAGTCTCTCCGTGCAGAGTGATGAATGCCCCCTCCCAGAGTCCGAGCTTCTTCCCATCCAAGTTCAGGAAGTAGTCGTTACGCCCGCCGTAGCGAAACTCCTGCTCCCGTCCCCCGTTCGCCACACCCTGATAGAATTGAGTCGTGCTTAGGTCGAAGGTGATGCCTTCGTTCGCGAGCTCAGAGCGTGCGCCGAACCAATCACCGGTCAGCTTCGATCGTTCAAACAGCGGCCCAATGAATGGCGACGGCTGGGGTGCTGACTGAACAGCCGGTTCCGCAGTCATCGCGACGATGGTTGGCGGGGCCGAATCAGGAACGTCGCTCACGGGCGGCGACGGTGGCTGAGTCGCAGGTATCGGGACATCGGCCGGCGGCTGGGCGAGAGCCGTCACAGCAACGGCCGTCACAGCAACGGCGAACAAGGTACGGGCGATCGAACCCACAAATCGAGAGCGCAACATCATTGAACAGCCTCCATACCCTTTGCCACCTGAAAGTCAGCAATGCAAACTCTGCGAGATGATTCGGTTCATCCGTGCGATTCGGATGAGGCCGTATTGACGGTCAATGCTGAAATACCGGGCGTCCATCGACTGATTCTGATGAATATTCCAGATGCGTTGGCGTTACTAGCCCCCGACGTAAGATGATCGAACCGAAGTTCGTGTCGGATGCTGCCAGTGCCCGTGTTCACGATGGCGTATTCTTCGTTCCGATGAATTCTTCCGATTACGGACGAATCCTTGCCCCAGGCGCGTCGGATTTGTCAAAATTTTGCGAAAACAGCAAAACTCGGCTTGCCTGAAATCAGAGATTTGACAGGATATGCCCAGCGTTCGTGCTTCCGCGGCACGAGGGACCAACTTCTGGCCCACCGGTTGATCGGACTCTTATGGCACGCCGATCCCATCGGGCTTGGTTTTTCCCAGAAAGGAGGTGGTTTGTGAAATCAGACAGTTCTAGATGCCTAAGAGGTGGTATCGCCTAAGACGCCGGCGGGCTGTCTTTCGGCAGCCACCCACTCGGCTGAAGAATCACCTTTGATCTCTTCGACGAGTTCATCCAAGACCCGGCTCCTCACGGAGCCGGGTCTTGCTTTTTTCGGTGCGATGAACTTTCCTTCCGAACATCTGTCGTCTGTGGGCAGGTCTCATCATTGACGCACGCAGCGCTCCGGACTGCTGCGGCTATTCGGAATCGAACGGCATTGGAGCAACCATGTCGGACAATATGTTGGCAGTGGATGTGCTCTCGCGAGTGCTGCATGTTGGAACGGCGATCGTCCTGGTCGGTGGTACCGTTTTCATGCGGTTCGTGTTGATGCAGGCGGCGGCTCCGCTGCCGGAAGCGGAGCACAATGCGCTCCGGCAACGGTTGCTCGGTCGCTGGAAGTCAGTCGTGCATGCGGGGATCGGGCTGCTGTTGCTCAGCGGTCTCTACAACTACATGCAGGCGATTCCAAAGCACCGCGGCGACGGGCTGTATCACGGCCTTCTGGGCACGAAGATGTTGCTGGCTTTGGTGGTGTTCTTTCTTGCTGCGGCTCTCGTGGGACGTTCGCAGGCATTCGAGAGAATGCGTCAGAACCGAGCGAAATGGATGGGTGTGGTCGTTGTCTTGTCGGCTCTGATTATTGTCATTTCCGGATTTGTGAAGGTTCGCGGGCCGAGCGGAAAATCGAACTCGGAGGCTGAGGCCCACCAGGCTGTGAAACCTTAGCGAAAAAGACACGAGCCGCGCAAGGAACTTTTTCCCGTCACGAATCGTCTCAATG
>CAYSHJ010001118.1:0-2648 GCA_964430385.1 uncultured Planctomycetaceae bacterium | reverse complement strand
GAACTCGGACCGACAATCGTCTACGTTACGCTGCAACGGACCGCCGAGCAGGTCGCCGACCGGTTGGCTCGTCGCGGCTTCGACGCCAAGGCGTATCACGCCGGAATGAAGGACGAAGACCGAGCGGCCGTGCAAGACTGGTTCGCCGGTTCCGACCGGGCCATTGTCGTGGCGACCATCGCCTTCGGCATGGGGATCGACAAGTCCAACATCCGGTACGTGTACCACTACAACTTGCCGAAAAGCCTGGAGAACTACTCGCAGGAGATCGGACGCGCGGGCCGCGACGGAGCGACTTCGACTTGCGAGATGTTCGTCTGCTCCGATGACATCAATGTGCTCGAAAACTTTGTGTATGGCGACACACCGTCGCTCGCGTCAGTGTGCAGCCTGGTCGAAGAGGTCTTCCGCTTGGGCGAGGCATTCGACGTCTCGCTTTACGACCTATCCTTCCGGCATGACATCAAACAAATCGTCGCGCGCACGCTGCTGACGTACCTGGAGCTTGACGGCTACCTCGAAGAAGGCACGCCGTTCTACGCCGAGTACCAATTCAAGCCGCTGGTTCCGTCGAAGGACATCCTCGCGCACTTTGAGGGCGAACGGCAGGACTTCTTGAAGCGGGTGTTCTGTCAGGCCACGAAAGCCAAAATCTGGTTCTCGATCGACGTCGCCCAATCCGCGGCCGCGCTCAACCAACCGCGCGAGCGGATCGTCCGAGCACTCGATTACTGCGCTGAAAAACAGTGGCTCGAATTGAAAGTCGAAGGAGTTCGCAACCGCTATCGCCGTCTGAAGTCGCCGGCGAACGTCGTGTCCCTCGCCGAAGAACTTCATCGCCGCGCCGTACTCCGCGAGACACGTGAGATCGCCCGCCTGAATCAAGTCCTCGCGCTGGCCGCTCACGACGGCTGTCAAGTCTCGCATCTCGGAGAACATTTCGGCGATCCGCTCTCGCAACCGTGCGGGCACTGCTCGCGATGCCTCAACGGCCGCGCCGCTCAGCTTTCCCCGCGCCGCACGCCGCTGATCGACGACCACCGCTGGCAACAGGCCCTCGCCTTCCGCGCCACCAATCGCGATCTCCTCGGCGACCCGCGCGCCTTCTCCCGCTTCCTCTGCGGCCTGTCGTCCCCCAAGCTTTCACGTGCCAGGCTCAGTTCTCGCGAACTCTTCGGCGTGTTCGAGCAAGTCGCGTTCGCCGAGGTGCTGCGGCGAGCGAACGGGTGACTTCCGCAATCGTCTGGCAACCACGCGAATGAAATGCGTCAGGAGCAAGGCACGCTCAATACTCGTTCTCTTCCTCCATTCCATCGTCGAACGACCGGAAGCTGGACTTGACGACTTGTCGCACGCGGCGTTCGGCGACTTCTTGCGACAGCGTTGAGATCGCTTCGCTGACGGTCAGCTTCTGCCGCTGTGCTTCGCCGGCGATTCGGTCGCGCAGGTCCACCGTGTCCTCGGCCGCCTCGCGTTCGCCGACGCACAGCATGTACGGAATGAGCTGCAGTTGAGCTTCGCGGACTTTGGCGTTGATCCGCGTGCTGCCGTAATCGGTCGTGACGCGGAAACCGGCTTCGCGGAAGCGGCGTTCGACGGACCGAGCATAGTCGTCGGCCTTGTCGCTGATCGGCAGGACGCGGACTTGTTCGGGAGCCAGCCACAGCGGAAACGCTCCGGCGAAGTGCTCGATTAACATGCCGCAGAATCGTTCCATCGAGCCGAATGGGGCGCGATGAATCATCACCGGACGGTGCGGCCGGTTGTCCGCGCCGATGTACTCAAGCTGAAAACGTTCCGGCAGATTGAAGTCGAGCTGCACGGTGCCGAGTTGCCATTCGCGGCCGATGCAATCGCGGACCATGAAGTCGGTTTTCGGCCCGTAGAACGCGGCTTCCCCTTCGCACGAAGTGAACGACCAGTCCATCTCTTCGAGCACTTTGCGCAGCGTCGATTCGGCACGGTCCCAATTTTCGTCGCTGCCGACGTACTTCGTCTTGTTCTGCGAATCTCGCAGCGATAACTGCACGCGGTAGTCGTCAAGGCCCACACTGCCGAGCACGAACTTGACCAGCTCCAGCGTCGATTTGAATTCCTCTTCGACTTGGTCCGGCGTGCAGAACAGGTGCGCATCGTCTTGCGTGAGACCGCGGACTCGCAACATGCCGTTGAGTTCGCCGGTCTTCTCGTGGCGATAGACGGTGCCGAACTCGGCCAGCCGCACCGGTAGGTCGCGATAGCTCCGCTGTTGGCTGGCGTACATCTGAACGTGATGCGGGCAGTTCATCGGCTTGAGCAAGTAGCGCTCTTGGTTCTTTTCCCAGACGCGGAGCGTTTCGATCTTCGAATCGACACTGCCGCTGAGCGGGTATTCGGTCAACGCCGCACCCATGACCTTGGCCGATTCGAGCAGTTTCTTCTCGTCATCGAGCGAGAAGGCGGCGGTGCCGCTTTTGTGCTCGCGAAGTTTGCGAATCCAGAAATCGACGAGTGCCCCGGCATCATGGCCGAAGATCGGCGAGAACTGCGCGTCGCGGTAATACGGGAAATGGCCGCTGGTCTCGTACATTTCGACGCGACCGATGTGCGGCGAATAGACCGGCGTGTAGCCACGTTTGAGGAGTTCCTTCTTGATGAATTCTTCTAGG
>CAYSHJ010001117.1:0-4919 GCA_964430385.1 uncultured Planctomycetaceae bacterium | reverse complement strand
CGGGCGATGCTCTCACGCGTCGACTTCACAGCGGCGAACTTTCCCGACATCCTCGAGTCGGCCGCGTACCTCAAGAGTTTGGGTTGCGCTCGTCAGGCGCTGACTTTGTTTCGACAGGCCGCGCGACTGGCACCCGCTCGTCCCGAAGCGTACATCCTGGGCCTGCGAGTTGCTCGCGATCTCACGGACGTCCCGGCCGTCGAATGGGGAGCCTCCGGTGTACTGACCAACGTCTGGCAAACCGGCTACGAAGCTCATCACCGCGAGGCTGAGAACATCGTCGCAGTGGTCGAAGAGTCGCTCCGCAAGTCAGGCCGCGCCGCCGAAGCCGACTCGCTGAAAGCCTCCGTCGCGACGGCTCACCAGCGCGATCTGATCTTGCGACTGACGTGGGCCGGAAACGCCGATTTGGACTTGAGCGTCGAAGAACCCAACGGTGGTCTCTGCTCGTTCGACAACCGGTTCACTCAAGGGGGCGGAGCATACACGCACGACGGCTACGGACCCAAAATCGCCAACTGCTTCGAAGAATACATTTGCGCCAGCGGCCTGCCGGGCGATTATCTCGTCCGCGTGAGCGTACTCTCCGGCGACGTGATCAGCCGGCGCGCGGAGTTGGTGATCCGCCGGTACGTCGGCACCGCAGACGAGTCCGTGAAGACGATGCCGATTCCTATCGACGGTCGGGACAAGGTCGTCCGTCTGACGTTGCATGAGGGCCGACGGCAAACCATGGCCGAACGCCCCGCCGCAGAATTGCCAATCCGCAGCAACATTGGTTCCGGTGCGGCGGCGGGTTCTCGGCAAACGGTCGGGCAGGTGGTCCCAATGTATTCACCCGCAGCCGGCGCGATTGGGTTCCAACAGATCATTGGCACGATTCCAGAAGGTCTCAGTCTTTCGGCAATGGCCATCGTCACCGGCGACCGGCGGTATGTGCGGCTTTCGCTGGCTGCCGTCCAGTCCGGCCTCAGAGAGATCAACACGTTCAGCATCCCCAGCGGCAGATGACCGCGCTTGACAATCCCCGCGATGGCAGGCACCTTGTCCGTTGGGCTGCTTTGCTTCCGGAGTGCCAATCATGCTGCGAGTTCATTGGTTGTCGTGGGTGAGTGCTGCATTGGTCGCCGCCGTGGGGACGGCTGTGGGTGTCCGCACCAATGATCTCGTCGCGGGTGAACTGGATGAAGCGAAAGTCGAGCACTGCCTGCTGGAACGCTTCGATGAGAACCGCAACGACAAGCTGGAACCGCTGGAGGCCAAGCAGGCGCGCACCCGACTGCAGAATCTGTTGACGGACAAGTCAGAACGTGAGGTCAACATCTTCACTTGGCGCGACGACGTCAAAGACCTGCTGCAGTCGATGGACGAAAACGGCGACAACCGCCTGGATGCGGCGGAGCTTGATTCCACTCGAGAACTGTTGGAACGTCTGATTCCCAAGGTCGATTCAACCAGTTCGCAACAGGAACGCGAGTCCAAAGGCGATCGCGAGCGGCCGCGTCACTCGAGAAGCCGCGGCGGTTCTGGGGGAGGTGTGTCTTCTGGAGGTGGTTCCGGCTATCAAGGTGGACACGGCGGTGGCATGTCGTTGGGAGGCGGTGGTTTTGGCATGGGCGGGGGTGGTGGATTTGGTTTTGGTGGCGGCGGTGGGTTCTCGAGCGGAGGGGCTGGAGGCGGCTTCAGGGGAGGAGGAGGCACAAGCGGTGCGACCGCCTCGAACACGACACGGGAAACGTCCACCAATTCCAAGCCTGGTTCGACGCGATCCGGCAAGGTCGACCCTGCATCAATGTCGGGTACTAGCGGATCTCGCCCGTCGAGTGGCTCTGGCGAGCCGCTTGGCGATCACCCTGGCAGCAGCACGGGACCACAGGGAACGAATTCGATGAATGACCAATCGAATGATGGGAAGCAGCCCACAGGCTCCAGGTCTCCGAGCGGTCAAGGGACGACTCCGCCAAGCTCTTCCGGTGGAACAATGCCGTCCGATGGTTTAGCCGCAGCCGACGGCGGGACGCCGTCTCCGCGCGGCGGAACCGGCGGCTTAGGCGGCCGGGGAGGCTCTGGAGGCCCCGCATTCATTCCGCCGCCTCCGTCGCCGAGTTTCTGATCGCGTCCGCCCGGTCAATGCTCGGCAGATGATCACACGCACGTCTGGAAAGCTGGACGTTTCTCGATCATCATCACGGCCACTCACGTGGCCGTTCTTATTTTCGGTTGGTTGATGACCTGACCCGGGCCAATCTGACATGCACCAACAGTTCAATCCCAAGAACCGCGATCTGATTGTCAACATCAACGGCAAACTGTTGCATCGCGACGAGGCTGGTATCAGCCCGTTCGACTCGGTCGTGCAAGGCGGTGATGCCGTTTGGGAGGGCTTGCGGTTGTACGATGGCCGCATCTTTAAACTGTACGAGCATCTCGCCCGGCTGCGGAGTTCAGCGAAAGCACTCGCATTCGCCCAGATTCCGACCGATGATGAGGTCATTGAACAGATTCGTCGCACGCTCATCGCCAACAGCATGTTCGACGGCGTGCATCTCCGACTGACGCTGACGCGCGGCGTGAAGTACACGTCCGGCATGGACCCGCGACTCAACACAGCGGGACCGACATTGATCATTCTGGCCGAGCACAAGCCGCCGGTGTACGACAAGTCGGGATTGAAATTAATCACCAGCAGCGTACGGCGGTTTCCACCCGACTGCCTGGACCCGAAGATTCACCACAACAATTTGATTCAGTCGATCCTGGCGAAGCTCGAAGCCAACCGCGCTGGAGCCGACGACGCGCTGATGCTCGACACGCGTGGCTTCATGGCCGAGACCAACGCGACTCACGTGTTCATCGTCGATCACGGCGAGGTCATCACCAGTCGCCTGGTCGCTTGTCCCGAAGGCATCACGCGCGCGACGCTGCTCGATTTGTGCAAAGCTCACGGCATCCCGTATGCGGAGCGAGACCTCTCGCTAACCGAGGTCTATCGCGCCGACGAAATGTTCTGCACCGGCACGATGGGCGAACTCGCGGCCATCATCGACGTCGACGGCCGCACGATCGGCGACGGCACCGCCGGCCCGATGACTCGTCGCCTCAGCGAACTCTTCGCCCAATTGACTCGCATCGACGGAGTCGTCTTGGTGCCGACACCAACCGCGATCGTGTGAACGTAGTCGCTGTTGTCGTCGATTGAGTGATCGCTGGAATCATTGGTCGAGTCGGCTGTGTCCCAGCGGCGTTCACGCCCCTTTTTCGCGCAGCGAATAGGCCCGGCCTTCAGGCCGGGTCAAACTTTCCTATTTCGTCGTGAATGACCGGCAGCATACGCCAAGGCCGGCCACAGCCAGCGACTGGTGGATCGCATCAATACTGAGTTCTCCGCCATCGTGCGGCAACGACTTCTTCGAGCCGCTCGAACTCATCCAGACACAGCAGCACGCGATCCCGTCCGGGCCGCTGTTCGAGTTCTTCGAGCCAATCCCGCGCGGCTTCCAGCGACGAGTCCCGCAACCGAGGCAGCGACTGCCGCTCCTGCGGCCGAGCTTGTTCCCGCAGCCACTGTTCCAGAGCTGGAAACAAGTCGAATGTCGCGTTCATCGCCACCCGCTCGGTCTCCTGACCGAGTCACGTTGAGGCAGGGGTCTGGCAATTCAGAATTCAGAAATTCGGAATCGCGTCGGCTCGGACGATTCGCGTTGCTTGCGGAGTTCATCGAACACGTTCGAAATCTCAACTTTCGACTCCATCAATGTGGCATGCTCGGATGGGCGTGCCGCCAGAGGCGGTCGCTACCCCAGAATCTCTTCAATCGGCCTGCCTCCGTGCGCCACAGCGACCGGCCGGTCGTTGTCGTACACCTTCATTTCCGGATCGATTCCCAGCAGGTGATAGATTGTCGCGCAAATGTCGCTGGTGCTGACCGGGCGGTCCTTAACGTAGGCGGCGTGGGCGTCGGACGCGCCATGCACCGTGCCGCCACGGATGCCCGCTCCGGCGAACAACACGCTGTAGGCGTAGCTCCAGTGATCGCGGCCAGCGTTCCCGTTCACCTGCGGCGTGCGCCCCATGTCGCTCATCAGTACCACCAGCGTTTCATCCAACAGACCCCGCGAGTTCAGCTCTTCCAGTAGCGCGCTGTACGTGAGATCCAGCGACGGCAGAGCGCCGCGGAGCCAGTTGAAATTGTCTGCGTGAGTGTCCCACGAATTGTCGCCGGGGAAATCCCAGGTGACGTTCACAAATCGGACCCCCGCCTCGACCAGCCGGCGGGCGATGAGCGCGCTTGAGCCGAACAGCGTGCGATCGTAGCGGTCGCGCAGTTTTGGGTCGGCTGTGCTCAGGTCGAAGGCGCTCTTGAGCGTGGTTGAGGTCAATAGGCCGAACGCCCGCTGCTGGATGCGGTCCACGTCGTCGAGCGCGCCCCGTGCTTCGACGCCCTTCTGGTTTCGATTGAACTGCTTCAGCAGGCTCTCGCGCGCCTGCAAGGCGTCGAGCGTAATGCCGTCAGCCAGACGGGTGTTCCGGGAGAGGAACGGCTCGCCGTCGAGAACCTTCATTTTCCCGAGGGTGCGCTCCTTCGTCTTGTCGAACTCAGAGAACAGCGGGTCATAGCGCTTGCCGAGAAAGCCGGCATACGGCCCCGGATATCGGACGGTGCCGCCGGCATTGCCCGCCCCCGCGTAGTTGGGCAGGTAGACGTAATCCGGCAGATCCTTGGTCGCCGGGCGAAGGAATTCGCAGACCGACCCCATACTGGGGGGATAGGTGTCCTTGGTGCTGGTGATGTCGGCCAAGGCGATCTCGTAACCAGTGTAACTGGGGAGCGGATTGTGGCAGCCCGCTTTGTGATTGACCGAGCGCACGATGGCCGTCTTGTGCATCCACTGGGCCGACAGCGGCAGCAACTCGCAAAT
>CAYSHJ010001116.1:0-1688 GCA_964430385.1 uncultured Planctomycetaceae bacterium | reverse complement strand
TTGCGTCTTCATGTCTGGGTACGGCAGATGGAGCTTGTCGAAATCTGTTTTCTTGAAGTGCGGAATGACTCCACTCACATCAAGATTCTTGATTTGCAATTGCACCATCGGCGAACGCAACGCGGCGAAAAGAAAAAGCGGGGCGATCACTTTTTCGTTGGCACGCAGCGCGACCATGTCTTGAGCGATCACAAAATCGACGGGATCGGGCACGAGACAAATCGCGCCGTTCTGGCTGCCCTTGTTCGTAAGGATGATGTCTCCCGGCTCAGGATGAGAGCGAAACCACGTGTCGTAGGTCTCTTGGGAAACTCGCCGCACGTTGAGGTACTGCGGATAAAGATGATCGTTCGTAATGCAGTTCGTGGCGATCAGAGCAATTCCAGTCTCGGCCGTCGGCGCGGTCTTGCCTCGATTGTCCACGATGAACTTCGTCGTTTCGGACAGCGGGATCGTTCGACCGTAGGTGCTCATTGCGCGGCACCTCGAACATAGTATGTGCCGCTGCTTTTCCCCATTCGCACAAGACGGTGGTCTTCGGTCGCGCGGTTAAAGAAGTAAATCGCTTGGTCGTAAGTGATGTCCGAGACTTCCCGCAGTTGACGGTTGCGAATGCTTTGGTTCTGTGCCAAGTACTCGAATACAATTTGCAGACAGCGCTCGTAGGCTTCATCCGACAATGTTGTTCGGGACGGCGACCTGTTCATTGAAAGCCCAGCCCCTTCAGGTTCGCCTTGACGGCGGCTTCCAGCTTGGCGGATTCGGCGAACTGCGAGTTCAACTCGGACACGAGCCGCTGCATCTTCTCCGCGAACGGCTCGGCGTCGTCCTCGACCTCTTCCGCGCCGACGTAGCGGCCCGGAGTCAGCACGTAGCCGTGCTCGGCGATCTCGGCGGTCTTGGCCGATTTGCAGAAGCCGGGGAGGTCGGAATAAGGGACGAGGGGCGAGGGTTGAGGGGCGAGAGATTTGTCGCCGCGCCACGCATGATAAGTGTCGGCGATGCGGGCGATGTCGGCGTCGGTTAGTTCGCGATGGACTCGGTCGATCAGCGTGCCGAGCTTGCGGGCGTCGATGAACAGCGTCTCGGCCTTGCGGTGCCGCCGCTTGCCGTCGGTCTTGCTCCGCGTCAGGAACCACAGGCAGACGGGGATCTGCGTGCTGTAGAAGAGCTGGCCCGGCAGCGCGACCATGCAGTCGACCAGATCGGCGTCGATGATCGCTTTGCGGATCTCCCCTTCACCCGACTGATTGCTGCTCATGCTGCCGTTGGCCAACACAAAACCCGCGAAACCCTTTGGCGACAAGTGGTGGATGAAGTGCTGCACCCATGCAAAATTCGCGTTTCCCTTGGGGGGCAGGCCGTACTTCCACCGCACGTCCTCGTCGCTGCGGTGCCAGTCCGAATCGTTGAACGGCGGATTGGCCAGTACGTAATCGGCCTTGAGGTCCTTGTGCAGGTCGCGGCGGAACGTGTCGGCGTGCTCGGGGCCGAGGTTGGCCTCGATGCCGTGGATGGCGAGGTTCATGTGCGCCAGTCGCCACGTCGTGGGGTTGGACTCCTGGCCGAAGATGGAGACGTCGGTCTTGTTGCCGCCGTGGGCTTCGGCAAACTTTTCGGACTGGACGAACATGCCGCCGGAGCCACAGGCGGGGTCGTAGACGCGCCCGGCGTACGGTTCGAGCATC
>CAYSHJ010001115.1:0-3938 GCA_964430385.1 uncultured Planctomycetaceae bacterium | reverse complement strand
CGCCAGCGCCGTGTTCTCGGCGAAGCGAGCTTTCGACGTCTCACCTCCACCGCAACCCGCCAAGCAGCAAGCGACAGTGCAAGCCACCAATGTTTGCCAACGCACGCTCACAGGAACATCCTCCAGTTCGTAGTTCCGCCTTCAGGCGGGCATTGTTTCTTGTCGGTCGAACAAGGCCGCCGGAAGGCGGAACTACGAACACACCAATTACAGTCCAAACTTCGCCGCTTCGGCGGTGATGGGTACTTCCGTCGTCTCACCACCCTTGATCGAGATTTTCAATTTGCGGTTGAGGAACCCCACCTTCTCGTGCCAAACCTTGAACTCATAATTTCCCGCCGGCAGGTTCTCGATCTTGAACTTGCCATCCTTACCAGACACCACTCCGAACGGGTGATTCAGAGGCAGATGATAGGCGCTCATCCACGCATGCAGGTCGCACTTCACGGTCACCGGAATGCTCTCGGGCTTCTTGTAGATCAGTGTGAGTCCAGCACGCTCGCCTTTTCCGACCGTGAAATTCTCCCCGGTGTTTTTCTGTGGAACCGTTCGTGTGTTGTGAGTGACGCCGTCGTCATTGAGCACCTTGAGGGTCTGCCCCACTTGGCAGACCAGAGCGTGAGTGAGGAAGACGCAACCCTTCTGATCGAACGGAATCGTCTCGCTCGGTACTTCCGTCTTGAATCCCGCAGGCGGCTTTTCGAGATACACGAACACGTTAGCAATCCCACCATCGTCGCTGACCAACAACTCTTCGCTGAGGATGTCCGCATTGGCCCCACAAAACTCGGGATCCTTCGTCGACGTGCCCTTCTTGATGATCACCGCCTGAGTCGGTTGCTTGCCCGATGATTCTTTGAAAACCACACGACCGACAAGCGTTCCGGGAGCACCTGTGCCGCCGTCGGCAATCTTAATCGGCGTGTCGCCGTTGCTTTTCTTATCGACCGCCACCAACGATTCGGCGGCCTTCACGCGTACGCTCGGTTCCGCGTATGCCCCAGTGTCTAACTTGCCGCAACCGATCGATGCGACCATCAGACCGGCACCGATCGCCAGCAGACTGATCACAAATAGAGAGAAAAATCTCGGACAAAGCGCTTTCACGATTCGCCTCCGTCCTATTTGTTGTTTTCGTTGGGTTTCGTCACGTCGGCCGCGGGAGCCACTACGGCCGCCGTCTCTGCCTGCTTGCCTTCTCGTTCCATCAGCCGCAGATAGTTTGCCAAGACATCGCGCACTGCAATCGTTTGATCGCCCGCGTCGCCATCCAGCAGCGGCAGGTAGTCCTGCTTATCCTTCGCGAACGGAGCCGGCATTGAGGTGTACGGCGTGATCCATCTCGGTTTGTAGAACCACAGCAGCATCCAATCAGGCTGCAGTCGATCCGACACCTGATCCAAGTTCGGCCCACGGATGTCCTTCTTGGGGTCCGACACCTTCACCTCGCGGCCACCCAGCGAGTGACACTTGATGCACAGTGGCGCGTTGAGCACTCGCCACGACTCTTGCAGGTAATCACCCGGCCGTTGCGGATGTTTCTCGTGATACTTCGCATTCATCTCCGCGAGGTACGGCGGCTGACGCTGTGGAAGATCTTGATACGGATACGGTGCTCCGTCATAAGCCGCGAAGTAGTTTGCCAACGCCAGCGCTTCGGTGTCGCTCATGTTGAACTTGGGCATGCGGAGCACGGTCGTATGGCGAATCTGGTACGGGTTCTTGAGGAATTGATACAGCCACGGCGTCTGGACCTTGATCCCTTCTTGGTACAATGGCGGTGGCGACATTTGCCAAGCGTTGTTCTCTTTATTCAGCTTGAGCAAATCATCCACCAGCCATTCGGCGAACTGACCTCCGCGAGCTGGATTCCGCAACACCAATTTCAAGACTCCGACGGTGATTCGCTCACCCGGAAATAACACCTTGCCATTGACGTCAAGCGTTTCCCACAGGTCGTAGCCATACGCCTGATCCGCCGGATCATCGTCCGGGTCGGGCCGCGACGCCATCAGGCCGCGGAACGCGATGACCGGCAGTTTTTCGATCGCGTCCGCGGTCTTGACCTCTTTCACCTGCTTCGTCAGCCCTTTGCGCGGCGCCTTAAGTTTCAACAGCAGATCGCGTCCCGCCTCGTGGTCGCGCGTTTCCAAGACCGAAGCCTGCAAGTCATCCAATTTCTCGCCGTATGCAATCTCCGGCAGATCAATGACGTGGCAGCCAACGCAGTTGTACTTCTGCAACAGCTTCTCGCCTTCGACCTTCGCCAGCTCGGCACCCTTCGGCCGGTACTGATATTTTTCGGCGGGCGGTCGGGCGACCAAGCCAAGCACGAACGTCGAGATCGCTTCAATCTCAGGTTCTTTCAACGGAAACTTCGGCATGCGGAGCCGTTCGTCGTAAAACTTCGTGCTCGTCTTCTGGAAGTCGTAGCTGCGCGGGTCGCGGAGTTTTTGCCAGATGAAGCCGGCTCGGCCGTGATGCAGCAAGTTTTCGTAGAAGTACGCCGCGCTCAGTTCGCGCTCTTCTTGCTCGTGGCTGTCGAAGTCGTCCGAGCGAGCCTTTGTCAGCGCGGTCTCGATGCGGTGTCTTGTCGAGCCGCCGTCCGGTTCACCGTGATGATGCAGATACTCTTCGATGTGCTCTGGCGCGAGCCGCGACGGATCCTTCAAGCCCCAATCCTGCAATGCGGTACCAATCGGGCGAGCCGTCTCGAAGTTCGCGATGTCGTGGCAACCGTAGCAGCCGTAGCGAGAGATCGTGACGCGACCGAGATAATTCATTTTCCTGCGCCGCCAATCTTCATCACTGATTTCGGCATCGGCTTCTTCGGGGACCAATTCAATCTCGTCACCCTTCACGTTCTCGCGAGCGATCGGGTATTCGCGAGTTTGCATCACCTGCTTGGCTTGCGCCGGCGTCACGGTCTTACGGCGCGCGAGCAATAACTCGACCAGTTCGTCGACTTCAACTTCGTCGGTCTTGATCTCGTCGTACTTCGCCGGACCGCCACGCAAAAGGAATGCCGCGATGTCTGCAGCGGGATCGACATAGGTGTCATCCTTGCCTTCCGGATCAAGAAACAAATCTGGCATACGGGTGCGCGCGTGATGCCGTGTCGGCTCGCGAATCCAGGTGTAGACCCAATTGAAGCCATCGGCACCCGGCTTGATCTTGGCGTGAACTTTGCTGAGATCGGGACCGAAATCCGCGTGCGAGCCTTTGAAGCGCGCGTCGTCATGGCTGTGGCACGCCAGACAGCCCTTCTGAGCAAAGAACAACTTGCCGCGATCGGCGTTTGGCTGATACCCGTCCTGCGGCTTTTCGAGGTTCAGCGGCTGTGCTTTGTCGAAGAAATAGTGCGTGAGCGCGGCCAATTCGATCTTCGAGAACTTCTGGCCGTGCGCGTCGTCCTGATTCGAGAGTTTGAAGAACTGCGGCATCGTCGTGGTCGGACGGAAGCGTTTCGGCTCTTCAGTCCAGTAAGCCAGCCACTCCGGTGTCGTCTTGCTGGCGATGTGCTTCAAGCTGGGTCCGACCTTGCGCATCGTGCCGGCGACGGCTTTGGGGTCGTCCGCGATCTTCTTGGCTTCCTCGGCGGTTTGCGGTTCGAGTCGCAGGTCCGGGCCGACCGACTTGCCGGCGTCGAAGCCGTTGACGTCGTGGCATCCGAAACAGCCGTATTTCTGAATCAGCTTCCAGCCTTCGTGAACTTGCGGCGCCGTCGCGCCGAACTTCGTGTTCTGGCCAAGTTCGACCACCGAGTGATGACACTTCAAGCAAGCGGATTCGCGGAGCCGCTTGGGCATCATCGGGGATTCCCAGAAGTGGTTGTTGAACCACTTGTATTTGTGCTCCCATTCTTCCGCCTGATGCGGGTCGTTCGGCGCATGCGAGGCGTTCTGGAAGCTAGTTCCGGAGCCTTGGCCTTCGTGGCA
>CAYSHJ010001114.1:0-5580 GCA_964430385.1 uncultured Planctomycetaceae bacterium | reverse complement strand
GGCGTGGCGAAGAACGTGCCGAACGAGAAGCAAGTCGACTCCGTCATGGCAGCTCTCAAGCCGGTGCGAGTGCTGGTCGGCGCGTGGCACGGGGTCACGCAAAGTGGTCGCGAGTACGAAGAGCTGAACTGGGTCTGGGACCGCCTGTCCGATACGTCGCAGCCGGCATTGGTCATGTCGACCGACAAGAACAAGCACTACAAATCGGCTCGATTGACTTACCTGGTGGATGATGAGCAGTTTCAATTGACGATCGAGGACAAGGAAGGACTCCGCCGTGAGCTGAAAGGGACGTTTTCACAAGAGCCAGAAGACGTCATCGAGGACAATAAGCCGCAACGGACTTACAAGCTGCTGCTCACCGAAGCCGGCGATGCCAAGGACCGTTGGCAAGTCGTCGTCAATCAGCAGGAAAACAATCGTTACCTTCTGGAGCTGTCGAAAGCTCGTGGCAGCACGTTCGCTCGGTTCGACACTGTTTCGAGCCAGCGCGAAGGGACGTCGTTCGCTCTGAACGACAGCGATTTCAAAGAGAAAACCTGCATCATTTCGCAGGGTCTGGGGACCATTCAGGTCAGCCACAAGGGCAAGTCGTATTGGGTCTGTTGCACTGGCTGCAAAGCAGCGTTCGAGGAAGACCCGGAGAAATGGATCGCTAAGTTTGAGGCCACGCAGACAAAGCTTTCGGAATCAAAGTAGTTTACGCTGGCTCTCGTCCAACTTGCCCAATCTCGGAGCCAGCCTTAAACTCCCCGCCTTCGATTGGCCGGCCGGGATGGTCAATCTAATTTCTGAACCTTTGTTTGAGTCACAGGCGTTGCGATGAATAAGGTGATCCATCCAAAGTACCAAGAGATTGAGGTCGTCTGCAGTTGTGGCACCAAGTTTGTCACGCGCAGCACGGCGACTAAGTTGCATGTCGATATTTGTTCGCAGTGCCATCCGTTCTTCACGGGGCAAATGAAGTTCATCGACAGCGCCGGCCGCGTCGAGAAGTTCGCAAAGAAGTACAACTGGAAGATCAAAGGCCCTGCGGCACCGGCTGCGGCCCCGGAATCCGCGAAGTAGTTGTGGCTTGGGGCCGGTGGCGTCCGGCCGCGCGTTTGGAGTACGGTCTCTCGTCTGCCATTTTGGAAAAGGGCAGATGAGAGTTTGTACTCCAATTTTGTTGACACTTCGCACGAGTCGAGTCGAGTCGGTCGAGTGAAGGGGTCGGGAGTCTTTTTCAGGTCGGCGTCAACTAGCCTTCGTAGATCGTGCGGCGACATCGCCGACCTGAAAAAGACTCCCGACCCCTTGGGCCACCCACGCCATGTACCCAAGTCTGCAATCGAAGCTGCAACGATTCGAGGAGATTGAGCGTCTGCTGCAAGACGCGGCCATCCTTGCCGACGTTGACCGGATGCTGGCATTGCAGCGCGAGCATGGCGGCCTGCGCAAAGTGGCCTTGTCGGTCCGCGAGTTCAACAAGCTGGATGCGGAGACTCGCGACATCCGCCAAATGATCTACGAAGACTCGGATCACCAGGCTCGCGAGTACGCCAAGGCCGAGTTGGCCGAGTTGCAACCTCGTTTTGATGCCTTGAAGGTCGAACTGGAAGACATGCTGACGGCCGGCGACTCGATGACGCGCGGCTCGTTGATCATGGAAATCCGCGCCGGCACCGGCGGTGAAGAGGCGGCACTCTTCGCACGCGACCTCCTCGAGATGTACACGCGGTTTGTGAGTTCGCGCGGTTGGAAAATGGAAGTGCTCGACCTGAGCGACGCAGAAATGGGAGGCATCAAGGAAGCCACGTTGTCGATCACCGGCGAGGGTTGCTTCCACCAGTTGCAATTCGAGAGTGGCGGACACCGCGTCCAACGCGTTCCAGAAACGGAAGCTCAAGGCCGCGTTCACACCAGTGCGGCGACCGTCGCCGTCCTGCCGGAAGTCGAGGATGTCGAAGTCGAGTTGCGTCCCGAAGACATCGAAATGGACACGATGCGAGCCGGCGGTCCCGGCGGCCAAAAGGTCAACAAGACGGAAAGCGCCGTCCGTCTGACACATACGCCCACCGGCCTCGTCGTCCGCTGCCAGGACGAAAAGAGCCAACACAAGAATCGTGCCAAAGCGATGCGACTGCTCCGCAGCAAAATCTTCGAGATGCAGCAGCAGAAGGCGCACTCCGCACGAGCGTCTCAGCGCCGCACGCTGATCGGCACGGGCGACCGCAGCGAACGCATCCGCACGTACAACTTCCCTCAGAACCGGCTCACTGACCACCGCATCGGCCTGACGCTCTATAAGCTCGACAAACTGATGCAGGGCGAGATGGACGAACTGATCAGCCAACTGCTGGAGTTCGATCGCAACGAACGGCTCAAGGGAATCAATCCCGACGCCAACTAAGGAGTGGTCCAAGAACAAGATCGTGTTGATCAGCCGGAACGCGCTAGCGTCCGGTTCAGTTGGAGACGCACAAACCGGACGCTAGCGCGTTCCGGCTGATTTCAGACGAATCAGGGTGTTGTTCTTGGACAGGTTCTAACCCCAACAAGGAACGACGCATGTCCGACGCCGCCAATGCTGCGACTTCCGGCGGTGAGGTCTGGACCGTGCGACGGATTCTCGACTGGACCGTGCAGCACCTGAAAAAACATGGCAGCGAGTCACCTCGTTTGGACGCGGAAATCCTGCTGGCTCACGCGCGTGGCTGTCCGCGAATTCAACTTTACACGCACTTCGACGGCGAGGTATCGGAAGCTCAGCGAGCCGTCATGCGCGAACTCGTCCGCCGCCGAGCGGCCGCCGAACCGGTGGCCTATCTCGTCGGGCATCGCGAGTTCTTCAGTCTCGACTTTCGCGTCACGTCCGATGTGCTCATCCCACGACCAGACACCGAGACGCTGGTAGTCGATGCCCTCGACGTGATTAAGTTGCTGCCGCAACCGCGAGTGCTCGATGTCGGCACCGGTTCCGGCTGCATCGCGATCTCGATCGCCGTGAATGCTCCGGCGGCTCAGGTGACGGCGACCGATCTGTCCGACGCCGCACTGGCGATCGCTGGACAAAATGCCGCGACACACGCCGTCGCCAACCGAGTGCGGTTTGTGCAGGGCGACCTTTTCGCCCCATTGAGCGACATCGAGACGTTCGATCTGATCGCCTGTAACCCGCCGTACGTCGTGGCCGCCGAGATCGAAACGCTTCCGCCGAACATCCGTTTGCACGAGCCGAGATCCGCCCTCGATGGTGGCCCGGACGGGTTGAGCGTTATTCGTCGGCTGGTGACCGAGGCTCCGAAATTCCTCGCGCTTGGCGGACACTTGCTGATCGAGATCGACTGCGAGCAAGCCGACTCCGTCAAACAACTTCTGATCCAAGACGGCCGCTACGAAGGCATCACCGTCCTGAAAGACTTGGCCAAGAAACCTCGGGTTGTCCGAGCCGCCCGAAAAGGATAGAAGGCCCAGCCGAAAAACCCGAAATCCGACGCTCGAAATCTGGCTCTCCGCCATTCATGTTGACTTCAAGTCCGGCTCATCACGCGGAGCGTGACGGCTACGTAGCCGTCACGCTCCGCGTGACGAGCCGATTCGGCGAAATCAACACAAATGCCGGAGAGCTCGAAATTCAAAGCACGGATTGACGTCCTTTCGGATTTCGAGCTTCGGATTTCGGAATTCGCTTCAGCGAGGGTCCACGGATGGACATGTTCGTGATTCGCGGCGGACGGCCGCTGGCGGGACGGGTGCGGGTTGGCGGAGCGAAGAACTCGGCCTTGCCGATCATGGCGGCCGCGCTGCTGGCCGACGGCGAGACGGTGCTGCGCGACGTGCCCGATTTGGTCGACGTGCGAACGCTCATCGAGCTGTTGCGGACGTTGGGCCTAGAGATCGAACGCCGCGCGGATCGGTCACTGGCGATGCGAGTGATCGACGCCCGGCCGTTCGTGGCTGATTACGAATTGGTCCGCAAGATGCGTGCCAGTTTCTGCGTGCTCGGCCCGCTGCTCGCGCGGCGCGGTCGAGCGTGTGTCTCGCTGCCCGGCGGCTGCAACATCGGCGATCGGCCGATCGAGTTGCATCTCAAAGGTCTGCGAGCGCTCGGTGCCGACATCCGCGTCGAGCGCGGTTACGTCGTCGCCGAAGTCAAGCGGTTGCACGGCAACCACATTTATCTTGGCGGGCCGTTCGGCAGCACGGTCACCGGCACATGCAACGTGATGTGCGCCGCCACGCTGGCCGAAGGCGAGACGAGCATCGAGGCCGCCGCGTGCGAGCCGGAAGTGGTCGATCTCGGCAACTTGCTGAACGCGATGGGCGCGAAGATCGATGGCTTGGGAACGCCGTTCTTACGCATCGAGGGTGTCGAACGTCTGACCGGCGTCGAACACACGATCATCCCAGACCGCATCGAAGCCGCGACGCTAATGCTCGCCGCTGCGATCTCCGGCGGTTGCATTGAGATTGAAAACGTTCGCCTGAATCACCTGACCGCCGTCGTCGAGAAGCTGCGCGAGATCGGCGTTCGCATTGAACTGACCGACACCACGTCAACGCCGGTCGGACGCCTGAACCAGATCGATGCGCTGATCGGATCACTGGAAACGAACACGGCGAGCGGGGACCGTCAGGCCCCTGATTGCTCCAAACATGGACACGACACCGAGGGGCCGTCAAACGCATCAGGGGGCTTACGCCCCCCGCTCGCCGAAAACATTACCGATGACCCGGTGATCCGCGTCGATGCTCCGATTGAGTTGCGATCGGTCGACGCTACTGCGCTACCGTATCCCGGCTTACCGACCGACGTACAGGCTCAATTCATGGCCTTGCTGTGTCTTGCGCGCGGCATCAGCGTCGTCACGGACAAAGTCTTTCCCGATCGCTTCATGCACGCTTCGGAATTGGTGCGACTGGGCGCGTGCATTCGTCGCGAAGGCCCGAGCGCCATCATCAGCGGCGTCACTCAACTGAGTGGCGCCTGCGTGATGGCGTCCGACCTGCGAGCCAGCGCGGCCTTGGTGCTCGCAGGTCTCGCCGCCGACGGCGAGACGGTCGTGAAACGCATCTATCATCTCGACCGCGGCTACGATCAGCTCGAACGCAAGCTGAATTATTTGGGTGCCGACATCCGCCGAGTCCCCGATGAGCCTGCCAACATGCCCCGCAGCCTGCGTCTCGCCGAGGAGATCGGCGTCCCGCCGATCTCCGTCGATGCGCCGCACTTCCTGCGTCCGCCGGCCAAGCAGCTCGACTCGGTCAGTGAATCGACCACGCCCCAAGATTGACGCGACGATCACCGGCAGCGCGGACCTGAACAACATCCGTAAGCCGGAGGCTTGGCAGCAATTAGCCGGTGGTTGAGCGCAGCGACACCACCGGTGGCGTTGGTTCGAATGGTGGCTGATCCCGCAGGGATCACAGCGCATCGCCGAAATGGCTGGCACCCCTTCCGGGCAACGCCGTTAAGGATTCTCGAAAACCGCGTTCGCTCGCCGTTTTTGACCGCGGAGCGGTCGTAGCAATTAGCCGGTGGTTCGCCGAAGGCGCACCACCGGAACGCGGTTGACAAGGCATTTTGCATCCCGGAGG
>CAYSHJ010001113.1:0-3454 GCA_964430385.1 uncultured Planctomycetaceae bacterium | reverse complement strand
CGCGCCCGCATCGTGCATCCGTATCCCGACCAGCGGTTGAGCGTCACCTGACCCAAGGCAAGAGCCGTATGAAGTAGTTCTTCAAGTACGGATCCGTGCGGGGGGTGGCCCGAAAGGGCCATCCCTACCGCAACTCCAGTTACTCATGTCACGCGATGCGAAACTGTTCCCGCACCAACTGGACGACCACGAACCGTTCGACTTCAGTCACCTCGTGGCCGAGGTCATTTAGCATCTGACCAACCCGAACATTTGGAGCTTGAAGAATCTCACGTCCGACAAATGGGTCATCGCCACGGCCCACGGCTCGACGAAAGACGTCGAGCCAGGCAAAAGCGTCCCCCTCGCCTCTGGCACCAGACTCAGCTTCGGCCGCATCGAGGGAGAGATTCGCCACTGACCTTCAGAGTGTGGGCGATCCTGTCATTCCCTCGCGTCGATGATTCCCTCGTCACACCGTTTGCCAATCTTCGAGTGCCAATCCCGGCACGCGGCGGAACTCGGTGGCGTTGTGCGTCACGAGCGTGAGGCCATGTGCCAGCGCGGTCGCTGCGATCATCAGATCGTTGGGACCGATCGGCGAGCCTCGTTCAGCAAGATGCGCTCGCAATCGGCCGTATTCCTCGGCGGCTTCGTCGTCAAAGGGGAGCGACACAAAGTGCGAACAGAACTCATGCACCTGACTCAAAGTCCGTGCCACCTGCGCACTGCGATGGGCACCATAAATCAGTTCGGCCACAACTACGGAGCACAACAGCACGCTGCCGGGAGCAGCCGCCGCCAACTTTGATGCCAAGTTTGAAGCATTGCCACGACGCAGATAGTCCACACAGCAGTTGGTGTCCAGCAGGTGCGTCACGGAAGCGCCTCACGCTGCTCGTATTCACCCTGCTCGTGTCGTCGAAACGAGGGGTCGGTGACGCATCCCGCCATCGACATGACCCAGGCCCGCCATTCTTCTGGCGTCATCGTCGATTTCGCCGCGACCGGCTCGATGGTGACGGTGACTTCACGGTTGGCATCGGATTCGTCCAGTGGGACGATCACGGACAGAACCCCGTCCGCACCGACGCGAGATTTCAAGACTGTTCGAGTCATGACCACTACTCCCGGCTCGATTGTTCCGTTGACGATGTCAGCATAGTCTGGTTCGTGTCTGCCGTGAATTCAAACGTTGAGATTTGCCTTGAATCGGGGTTTCCGAGTCTCCTTTCATGCACAACCTGCCCCGCCAAAAGCTGGCCGAACTGTTGGCCAAGAATGGTCGCGGACTGTGTGACGATTCCAGTCGGCTGGCAGGGCTTTTGACGGATGTGCTCCGCAATGAGCATAAGCGTGAGATGTTCGTGCTTCGCGTTCTCGATCGGGCAACACCAGCGGCCTGAGCCGGCGGACGCATGTTTGCAGCAACTCGCGAAAGCCGGCATCGCTCTCGAAGCGATTCAACAGCCGAGCCAACTCGTCCCTGCCGCCGACGTCGAAGTCGCCCGGAGTTATACCCTGCACGGCCCGAAATGAGACGTATCCAAGGTCGCCACACCTTGGGGAGTCATCTCAAAACACCCAATCTCTGGCGAGATTGGCTACCTCGAAAACGTCTCACATTGGTCCGTGTGAGGTATAAACCTCCACCGGTCGTCCGAATCTGGGATTCAGGACACGACCTCGGCCAACTGAGCGCTCAGTTTGGCGACGCACAATTGGTTGAGCGATGTTCCCTCGTGTTCCGCGTCGCGGATCAACGCGGCGTGAACGGACTTGGGAAGCCGCAGAATCACGGTGCCGTTCGCGCTGGCCGATGTGGCGGCAAAGGCACGGTTCGATTGTTTGTCTCGCTCTTGAAGTTCCTGCCACAACTCATGGAACTTCTTCCATTCGCTGGTCTTGGAAAATGCGACTCGCTCGGATTACTTCCGTTCGTAGGTTCCCATCCACTGAGCCTCGGCGAGGACGTGGCCGTTGGTCGCTTCAAGGATGGTGACCTTGTTGGCTTGGGCCGGCATCAGGCTGAGTTCCGTGTCGAGTGCATACAGTTTGAAGAAGTACCGATGCGGACCGCTTCCCGGCGGTGGCATCGGGCCAAGGTAACCGACGTTGTCGCTCGGCCATGAGTTGTGTCCCTGACTCGCACCGGCGGGCTGCTTGAGGCTCGCGTCACGCGCCACGCCTTCCGGAACTGATGTGACGGAACTGGGAATGTTGTAGACGACCCAATGCACCCACGGTTGCGGCGCGGGATGTTTCGCGCTCGGCGCATCGGGATCGTCGCAGATCAATACGAAACTCTTCACGCTGGCCGGAGCCTCGGACCAACTCAGCGGCGGTGATGAATCCGCTCCTTCACCGGTGTACTTCTTAGGAATCATTTCACCATTGGCGAAGGCTTCACTGTGCAGTTTCATGGCAGACTTTTGATCGTTGTGATCCATTCCACATCAGGCGGAGAGAGGGGGATTCGAACCCCCGAGACCCTGACGGGCCTGCCGGTTTTCAAGACCGGTGCATTCAACCGCTCTGCCATCTCTCCGAGCGGCGGAGTCTAGTTGCGTGCCGCCGCGAGAACCGCCTCGTAGTTCGGGTGCTCGGTGATTTCCTTGACGTACTCGACATGCTTGAGCGTCCCTTGCGAATCGACGACGAAGATCGCTCGGCACAGGCAGCGGTCCAAGGCTCCGCCCTGAATGAGCGTTCCGTAATCTTCACCAAAGCCGGTACAGCGGTGAGCACTCAAGGTCTTGACGCTTTCGACACCTTCGGCTCCGCACCAGCGCTTCTGGCCGAACGGAAGATCCATGCTGACGACGAGCACTTCGACGTTCGACAGTTTTTTGACTTCGTCATTGAACCGCTTCGTCTCGGCGTGGCACACCGGCGTGTCCAGCGACGGAATCGTGGCAATGACGCGGGTCTTGCCGGCGCTGGAGGCCAAAGTCACTTCTCCCAAACCGGTGTCTTGAAGTTTGAAGTCGGGAGCCTTCTGTCCGGCTGTCAATGCGGCTCCAGCCAACGTCACGGGGTTGCCCTTCAGCGTGACGGCTCCGGTACGAGTTTCTGCCATAGATGTTTCTCCTGAATGTGGCCACGAGTGGTCATCGTCACGATGCTCAGACGTGGTGCGGGACTTGATTGCTACTCCATCTCGACGAAGTTCCGAGTATCGCGAAACCGACGTCACTTGCAAGTCGCTCGGCCTTTGCTGCGCGACGGATGTTTCGACCGAGCAATCTGAGCCGTGAACGGATAATGTGTGCCGCACGGGCAGCGGTTTCATCGTTCGCTCAAATGGGCCACAAGGTGTACAACATTCGAAACCCCGCAAGACGGCACACCGAGCATGACTCACATAAACTCGTCTGAGGCAGACAGCCCGGTGCCATCCGGCACGTTGCCTCCCTGGGAGCTTGCGGAACTGCCGGAACCATTGCCGTTCTCGTTTCGGAACTCGTTCCGCGTG
>CAYSHJ010001112.1:0-9928 GCA_964430385.1 uncultured Planctomycetaceae bacterium | reverse complement strand
TGCTGGTGACGAGCGTGCGATGTCGCTTTCTCCAACGTCGAAAACGGAGACGCCACGGCTCTTGGTAAACAGAGACCGGTTCGTCGGCCAGATACGCTTCGACGTCGGCGGCCAGGTCGAGAGCCTTCGGGTAGCGATCGGCCTGTCTCTTGGCCATCGCTTTACGGCAGATGGCTTCCAGCGGTTTGGGGATCTTGAAATCGATCTCGCGCGGCGTCTTGATTTTCCCTTGGATCACCGCCGCGAGCACTTCGCTGATTTTGCCGCGCGGGACGGGCGACTCGTTGGTCAGCAATTTGTAAAGGATACCTCCCAACGAGTAGATGTCAGTGCGGGCATCCAACTGATCGACCAAGCCTTCGGCCTGTTCGGGAGCCATGTACGCTGGAGTCCCCATGACTTGGCCCATGATCGTCTGGCTTCCGGCTGTGCGGGCGCTGGTGGTGACTTGCTTCTTAAACCACGTGCCGGCTTCGGTTGCCGAGGATTGCGTGCTTCCGGCGGCAGAACTCATCGATGTCGATGTGACCGCCGGTGTGCGACTGGCGTGGGGCGAGGCGTCGCGCGTCGTCCCTTGAGTCCGCTGAGAACTCACTCCGCTGACACCGGCATTCACGTCGCCGGAAACAGCGTCGATCAACGTGGCAACGGCTTCTTGGCTCGCGTCGCTCGGAGCTGCTTCCGGAGTTTCGGCCGCAGGCTCGTCCGACGGCGAAGGCTCGCCAAGCACGTCGACCAGCTTGGCCAAACCCCAGTCAAGCACCAGCGTCTCACCGAACTCGCCAATCATCACGTTGAGTGGCTTGAGGTCGCGGTGCAGCACGCCCTTCTCGTGAGCAAACCCGACCGCCTGGCAGACAGAAACGAACTGCCGCAACATCCGCGTAAAGGCCAGATGCCGTTCGGAACTGTCTCGTGGCAGCTTGTGCATTTCTTCGATCGCCTGCTCCATGTTGCCGCCACGTAGCAGTTTCATCGAGTAGTACGGCGTGCCGTTTTCCTGATACCCCAAGTCGTAGATCGGCACGATGCCGGGATGCTCCAACTGTCCGGTGATCTGAGCCTCTTCGAGGAATCGCTCCACGGCCACCTTGTTGCGGAGCGCTTTCGGTAACAACTCCTTGAACGCCACTTCGCGATGAATGCTGAGGTCTTCGGCCTTCCAGATCGATCCCAAGCCGCCGTGGGCGAAGTTCTCGATCAGCCGATAACGTTCCTCGGCAGGTGGCTTGCTGAACGACGGACCTTTCTTGACCGACGTCTGGCCCTCTCGAACTGGAGAAGCCTTGGTCTCGGAAACACCCGACTCCCCGCGCGATGTTGGTGAGCGATCCGACTCGATCAGTGCCCCGACCGCATCGCGATGCGATAGATTCGCCGGTGACGTTTGCGGAGCGGTTTTGGTCACCGCCCAGGCGGAGTCGATTGCGCCACCGGGGATTTCAACCATTGTGCCCACGGATTCAATCGGAGCCGCAACCGCTACCTCGATACCGGTCTGATTCGGATCGCACGGCGGATCGTCCGATGCGTCGAATCGCGTCGCACCAACATCGCCGTCACCGGTTGACTCAACGATCGTTTCGGATTCGTTCAAGTTTGGTGGCGACGGTTGCGCAAGCGGATCAAACGCATCGCGCGCGGTCGAACCTGAGCCGGGGGGAGGCAGCATGACGAATCCCTCGAACCAATCTTGCGGATGACAAGGGCCGCTGACATTGTATTGCCCCCATCGCGCCAAGCGAGGTTTGGGTTTCAGCCGGCTCAATCGACGTACACAAACTCGTTGAGGTTGAACAACGCGAGGCACAAGTCGGCGAGAGCCTCCATCGCAGTGAGTCCGACGTTGCTGCTCGTCGAACGCGCGAGGAATTCTTCCGCAAGCTCGACCTCCATCGATTTCGGGTTGCGCGAAAGGGCCTGGCGATATGCCAGATCGATCACGGCTCGGCGATCATCGCTAACGAGTCGCTCGATCCGTTCGGCCAGTCGCCGCGCGGCGACGACCGACTCCTCGGCGTTCAGTAGCAGTAGCGCTTGCGGTGCGATCGTCGAGATATTGCGACGAGGGCAACTGCTGTTCGCGTCCGGTTTGTCGAACGCCTCAAACAGCGGATACCGCAGGTTGCGCCGCGCGAACAAATACACGCTGCGGCGACGATGCTCGTCCAAGTCCGGCGTCACGGGCCATTGATTCTTCAACAGCGTGCGGACTAATTCTTCGGGCAACGGTAGCCGAAATCCCGGCCCACCCGCTTGCCGATTAAGCTGCCCGCTGGCGGCCAGCAGTGCATCGCGAATGGCCTCACCGTCGAGTCGGCGACGCGGGAAAGACTGAAGAAGAGTGGGGGAGGGGGAGAGGAGGAGAGGGGGAGATGATGCAGCTTGAATCTTCGCTTTTCTCCCACTCTCCCCCTCGCCCACTCTCCCCCTCATGCTCGCCTGCCGATACACGCTCGACGTCAAGATCAGCCGCTGCAGCCGTTTCATGCTCCAGCCGAGCCGCTGCAACTCGGTCGCCAGCCAATCGAGCAACTCTGGATGCGACGGCGATTCGCCCATCACGCCAAAGTCGCTCGGCGTGCCGACCACGCCGCGACCAAAGTGGCCTTGCCAAATGCGATTGACGATGACTCGCGTCGTCAGCGGATGATCGGGACGAGTCAACCACTCGGCCAGAGCCTTGCGTCGACCGCTGGTTGTCGCTTCATTCGTCGACGGCGCGATGACGTCGTTGGTTGGATTCGCAATACGTGGAAAGGCCGCGTTGATGATGGAGCCCGGACGTCGGAAGTCGCCGCGCACGAACAGATGACTCGCTGGCGATTTAGGGGATCGCTCGCGCATGACCAGGCCCAATTGCGGATCCGCGTCGAACAGCGGATCGACTTCGAGGCACGCTCGCAAGCGATAAAAGTCGAGCTGGCTGATCGGATCAAACTTGTGGTCGTGACACGCGGCACACCCCATTTGCAGGCCGAGAAACACCGATCCAACCGTCGCCGTCATGTCGTTCAAGAACGTGTGCCGCCGCTCTTCTTGCAGGTTGATGTCGGGCATGTCCGGCCCGCAGAAGAGGAAGCCGGTCGCGATCAGCGCGGACTCGTCGCCGGGCCGTAGTTCGTCGCCGGCAAGCTGCATGCCGATGAACTCGTTGAGCGGCACGTCGCGGTTGTGAGCGTCGATCACCCAATCGCGAAACCGCCAAGCGTTCGGCCGCACATGATCGTGCTCGAACCCATCGGTCTCCGCGAAGCGAGCAACATCGAGCCAGTGCTGTGCCCACCGCTCCCCGTAACTCGGCGACGCGAGCAGCCGATCCACCAACCGCTCATACCAATCGGGCGCTTCGTCGGCGAAGACTTCGTCCTGAAGCTCCAGACTCGGCGGCAGCCCCGTCAGATCAAAGCAGACCCGCCGCAGCAGAGTCGCTCGGCCAGCATCGCCCGCCGGAGACAATTTTTCTTCTTCGAGCCGCACGAGGATGAACCGATCAATCGCCGTGCGACACCAACTCGTATCTTGCACGACTAGCGGTTTCGCACGACTGAGCGGTTGGAACGCCCAATGGCCGCGTTCCGAGTCGGTGATCGGCGGCTCAATGACCGTGTTCGATTCTTGCGATTTAACTGTTGCCGCCGACGTCAAAAATTGCAGTGCAATGATTCCGACAAACAGAGAGCGGACGAAGTGCAAATTCATTGTCGGTCGCCACATATTGATCGCGAATGGTCTGTCTTACGGCTTATTGTTGTTTGTGTCGTCAGCCGTGCTTGGATACACGGGGTTCGACGCTTCAATTTTCACAAGAATCAGGAATAAGGATAGCCAAAGTCCACCCAGGATTAGCCAGCTACTTTGGCCATTCCATCCCAAAATATGCGGTACGACTACTACGAGCACACTCGGAATGGCTGCTTTTTTCACGCAAGGCCATATTGGAAATCGCCCTTGTTGGGTGCGTCGCATGTAAGAGCACGCTGCTGGAAACGTATTCCAACAGAGCACCAACAAGAGCATTGCAAACCAGCAAGCTAAATCGATGAGCAATGGCTACTCCGCCGAAAAAACGTGGATCGTCACCTGCCGATAGGTCTCGCCCGGCTTCAGGATGCAGGACGGGAACGCAGTGTAACAGGCTACCCGTTACCGATCTTCGTTCAAAGAATTGCCGGCAATCAGTCTGCTGTAGCGGCGACGCTCCAGTCTTCGATTACCAATCCCGGAACGAGCGCAAAGTCGCGAATGTTGCGAGTGACGAGCGTGCCTCCGAACTCCAGAACGGTGGCGGCGATTCGCAGGTCCATAGATTTCACGGGCAGGCGGGGCTGACGGAGAGCCTCGAAGCGGTCGATGCAGGCTTCGTCGAACGGCAAGACTCGCAGGTCCGACAGCGATTCGACGCAGGCCGCCAATTGGGAATACGCTCTCGTGAGCTTCTCTTTGCTCTTCGCCTGCCGTATCACTGTGTACCAACCGGAGAGCTGTTCCTCGACGGTGATCACGCTGACGGTCAGATCATCCGCGTCGTGCAGATCGACGTTGTCGCAAACCTGCGACTCACCTCGCTGATGCAGCGTCAGCATGTCGGTGTCGAGAACGAAGAGCCTCATCGCGGAGGCTCCTCTTCGTCCTTTTGTCGACGGTAGTCCTCAATGGCTTGCTTCCATTCGTCAAAGAGCGGCTCGTTCGCGAACATTCCTTTCATCCGCTTCCAGGGATTTCCGAGACGCTGCTGCGACGATTTCGATTTCAGTTCGGCCAGCTCTCGTTCCACGGCCGCCAAGCGTTGCTCAAATTGGAAAAGCTCAGTCATCGGACAGACTCCTCAATCGTGTTTGTATCCGCGATGCCAAAATATCCGATGCTTGCGATGAGGTCAGCCTCGTTTCGTCCGTTGAACTCACTGAGTCACTGATCGGCGCCTCTCGAATGCAATGCCCGCATTGGTTCAAAAGTCGTCGGCGTTCAATGATTCCTGCGCCAGATGTCGGATGGCATATACGATGACTTCGTACTGACGAATCTCAAAGACAGCGCGGTGTGTTTTGTGTCGCCCCAAGCCGTAGGTCAGCTCGCGAATCTCGAACGGCACAGCATCGCTCTCCGACGCCAATGGCCAACGCTCCGGGTTGTGAGCCAGCAATCGCAAGGCCGCTTCAAAGCCCTGCAACCACCGCACGGCTTGCTCGGTGGAACGATTCTCAGCCCACCACAACGCGGAGTTGTAAAGCTGCAATTTGGCGCGCGGCAGCAACTTGACTTCGTACGTCATCGCGCGATCCCGAGCTGTCGCCGAACGTCGTCAAATGCTTCGGCCAACGGTTGAGCCAGCCCGGCCTCCAAGTCGGCTTGTCCCTGTTGGATGTCGTCGAGTGTCGCGTCGCGTTCCGTCTGCTGACGCCACAGCCGAACGCAATCTTCCAACGACAAGTTCGACTCGACTTCGCTGAGCTTCTGCTGAGCGAAGTTCCTGAAGCTTTCCAATTCCTGAAGTGCGATAGACATCATGGTCCTCCGAAAAGCTAAGACTCATTCTACCGAAAACTCATGGACCGTCACCTGCCGATAGGTTTCGCCGGGCTTGAGGATGCAGGACGGGAACGACGGTTGGTTGGGTGAGTCCGGGAACTTTTGGGTTTCCAGGCAGAAGCCGCCGTGCCTGGCGAAGCCGTTCACGTCGAGTGTGCCGGGCAGATAGTTGGCGGTGTAGAACTGCACGCCGGGTTCGGTCGTGAGGACTCGCATCACGCGGCCGGTCGAGGGTTCGCGGACCTCGGCGGCGAGGACGGGCTTTTTGGTCGAATCGCCTCCGCCGTTGATGACCCAGCAGTGATCGTAGCCTTGCGGGTCGTTCGTCAGCTTGTCGAGGTCTTGGCCGATCGGCTTCGCCTTCGTGAAGTCCATCGCGCTGTCGTCTTTGACGGCAGTCAGTTGGCCGGTCGGGATCGATTCGGCATCGACGGCGACGTAGCTGTCGCAGTTCAAGTGCATGACGTGATCGAGAACAGTGCCGCTCTCCGGCCGCGCGCCCTTCAGGTTCCAATAGGCGTGGTTCGTGAGGTTCAGCGGCGTGGCTTTGTCCGTGGTCGCGGAGTACTCGATGCGGAGTTCGTTTCGGTCGGTCAGCTTGTACGTCACGACCGAGATCAACGTGCCGGGATAGCCTTCGTCGCCATCGGGACTGACCAGCGTCAGCTTCACGCCGGCGAAGCCGTCGCCTTGAATCGGCTCGGCGTCCCAGACGTACTTGTCGAACGCCTTCTTGCCCCCGTGCAGATGATTTTCACCGTTATTCGTGGCGAGCGTGTACTCGTTTCCGTCGAGTATGAACTTGCCTTTGGCGATCCGATTGCCGTACCGGCCGCAGATCACTCCGAAGTACGGCGGGTTTTTCACGAACTTCGCGTTGTCCGGCGAGAACCCCAACACGATGTTGTCGAGTTTGCCGTTTCGATCCGGCGTCTCGACCGACGCGAGAATGCCGCCGAGATTCAGCACGACAGCTCGCAAGCCGTTCTTGTTCGTGAGCACGAATTGCTCGAGAACTTTGCCATCGTAATCGGCGTTCAGCTTTTCGCGGACCACTTGGGGGGTTGATTTCGCAGCGTTCATGTCGGAGTCTTTGCTGGGTTTGGAGTTCGGGTTGGCTTCAGACGTTTTTTTGTGGGATGACTCCAGCGACGAGGCAGGTTCACCCAAGGAGACTGGCGGGCTGACCGGCTTCGGTTCGGAATTTGATCCGCAACCGGAGCCAAAGAGGGCGAGCGTGCTCAACAGACAGAAAGCCACGAAAGTTCGGAGCATGGAAATCTCCGGGAAAATAAGGGTGAGACAGCACAGGCGCAACGCCTGAGCCACGAGCGAGGGCATCTTGAGACGGGCGTGTCGAGCCGGTCAAGCCCGCGGACGAAATGGCGTTTCCGCCGACGGGTGCTGTGGGGTAGAATCGTGCCGGTCGCGCAGGGTGGTGACGAGAAGTGCCCGTCCCGTCACAAAAACTGTCCAACGCGGCGATCCCGCTGGCCGTATCAGGTGGCACTTCCGCGGAGACTCGCCAGATGATGCCCATTTTGGAGCAAGACGCTCGTATCGACGAAGACCTCAACGAATCCAGCGGTTCCAGTGACGCTCGGCTGGTGGAAGCTGCGCGCCACGGCGATCAAGCGGCGTTCGGCGAACTCGTCTTGCGGTACGAGCATCGGCTGGCTCGCGTGATCCATCGTTTCGTCCGCGACATGGATCAGGCCGAGGACTTGACTCAGGAGACGTTCCTGCGGGTGTATGATCGTTTGGACCAATTCGACTCATCCCGCCGCTTCGGACCTTGGTTGTTTCAAATTGGAGTGAACCTGACGCTCGATTATCTGCGGCGGATCAGTCGGCGAAAGCGTCGCTTCCGCTGGTCGCTGTTCACCGATCGTTGGAAGGACAAAGCTCCCGATCCGCCGGTCGCGGATCCACGGCGAGCGTTGGACACTCAGCAGGAAGTCCAAAAAGTTTTGCAGATGATCCCGGAGAAATATCGCACTGTGCTGATCCTGCGCGACCTGGAGAACTTTTCCACCTCCGAGATCGCCGCGGTCTTGCATCGCAAAGAACCGACGATCCGCTGGCGACTGTCGGAGGCCAGACATCGATTTCAATACTACTGGGGAAAACGACACGGCACGGCGTTGCCGAAAAACTTCACCCCTTCCGAAGATCCGGAGAGTGATGATGCAGTGTAAAACCGCTCAACGGCAGATGGCGTTGGCCGTCGGTGATGATCTGGAACAAGCCGATGCTCAGGAGTTGCAACGTCATCTCGCCCAGTGCTCGGTTTGCCGAGGACTGTGGGAGCAGCATCGACAGAGCTTCGCGGTGTTACAGGACACCCGTGTGG
Organism: uncultured Planctomycetaceae bacterium; assembly: GCA_964430385.1. Taxonomy (GTDB): domain Bacteria; phylum Planctomycetota; class Planctomycetia; order Planctomycetales; family Planctomycetaceae; genus CAYSHJ01. The sequence goes on along the minus strand of CAYSHJ010001112.1, from coordinate 2,043 downwards.
TCGCATCCGCCGTGAAACGAGATAGCGTGTGGCCGTCCGTCGCCACGCGACTTCAGCAGCGACAAGCGGGCGGACGTCGCAGAGCCAACGATCTGTGGATTTCCGCGTTGGCCATCGCCGCGGGGATCGTGGTCGTCTTTGTCTTCTCGCAGGATGGCCAGATGCCACCTCAAGGCCCGGTCCGCAGAGTCATGTTCTCGGCACCTGCCGTCGGCTCGCCGTCCAACGATTTGAGACGGCAAGTCAAATCGCCGCGGGTTCAACCAGGTCACGCGACATCAAGACCGAATGAATCAAGGCCGGATGATTCGGCGACTTCGAGCGACTCCAAGAATGCCCGTGTTGTTCGCGACGTCGAGTAGGTGAACGCCATTATGCCGCTGTTCGAGTTTGAATGTCCGCACTGCGACCGCACGTTTGAAGAATTGATCCGTGGCGCGCAACAAGCCGTCTGCCCCACGTGCGGTTCGGCGGAGGTTCACAAGCTGCTGAGTGCTCCCGCCGTGCATGCTCGCGGCGGAATGTCTCTTCCAGTCGCGTCCTCATCGTGTCCGCCGCGTGACGCCCCACCGTGTGGCCCAGGTTGCTGCCGGCTACCATGACGCGACATCATGCTCCGCGTGCTCACTGCGACTGGTGATCGTCTGACCCTTGCGCTGGAGTTGTTGTACTCGTCGCTGCCGGCGGAGGAACGCACCGCCCGAGTGGCCGAGTCATTGCAGTCAACCGCGGACGGCGAGCTTGATCTCAGCCACCTGCTGCTGGCGGAGTTCGACGATTTGCCAGTCGGAGTTTTGTTGCTGCTGTTGCCACCCGATGGAACCGGCTTCGTATGGCCTCCCGTGGTGACGACCCAGCAATCCTCTGACGCAATCGAAGACGCGCTGTTGCAGGCCGCCACACATCGTCTCGACCTGGAGAAGGCTTGGATTGGCCAGTGTTTGCTCGATCTCGATCAGTCGCGCGAACGTGCGGCGCTGACGCGAAATGGCTTCGCACATCTGACGGATCTCAAGTTCTTTGAACGCTCGCTCGATGCGGATCTCGCCGATCCGAAACAAGCCGGCTACGATCACGGACGAGGCGTGGCGGCACGACACGCACTCGAATACGTCCCGTACCGGCGAGCTCACAATCGGCTGAGGTTCGCGAATGTGCTCGCGAAGACGTATGGCGGAACGCTCGATTGCCCGGAACTGAACGAAGTCCGAGACGCTCAGCAGTCGCTGACGAATCATGAAACGGCCGGATCATTCAGCCCCGACATGTGGCGTTTGTATCGTCATGACGCTGATGATGTCGTCGACGTCGGAGTGTTGTTGATGGTCGATCGCCCGGAGCAGCAAGCTTGGGAGGTCGTCTATCTCGGCGTGATCGAAAGGGCTCGCCGACGCGGCCTCGCGCGAGCGATGATGCTCGACGGCTTGCAGGCGGCTCGCGACGCGGGAGTCGAACGCCTGCTGCTGGCGGTTGACTCTCGCAATGCTCCGGCCATTCAACTGTACGAATCGCTGGGTTTCCGATTGAAATCCGTCCGCGCGGCACACGTGCGACTGCAAGGCGACCAAGCGTTCCGCGAGAAGCCCAACCCGTGATGACTGCCGGAGGAGTGACGCCCGAATTCTTCAGCGAGATGGCAGGACGAGATCCCTCTCGCGGTCAGAGACGAGACGCTGAGACCTCGTTTGACGCTTTTCCGAGTCACCGATACCATTCCCGCCTTCCGCACGGCTCGTGGTGAGTCGATGTTGCGGTATGAGTCAACTTTTGGAAATCTTTCGAACGCCTTCCAAGCGAAGGTGTGCTTCTCGGAACCGCGACGTCCGACGTCGAGTTCCACGCGGCGAAATGCGACGAGAAGTGGAAAGGAACGCACGTGTCAACCATTGTTGTTAAAGACATCTTGGAAGCCGGGGTTCACTTCGGGCATCGCACCAGCCGCTGGAATCCCAAAATGCGGCCGTATATTTACGGCAAGCGGAATCAAATCCACATCATCGACATCAAGGAAACGGTGCGCGGCCTGTTGCGAGCCAAGAAATA